>JBEPYD010000401.1:0-4415 GCA_041641575.1 Bacteroidales bacterium | reverse complement strand
AGATCCTGCACTTCCTTAAGTTTGTTAGTATTATGCGTGGCAAAAATAACTTCTCTTCTCATTTATTAAACTGGTTTTATATGGACTATAACTTTCACAAAGATTACATTTTATCCTGATATTCCTCCATAGCCATATTATATTCAAAGCCTCTTGAGGTAACAAAGCGGATTACTTTTGCCTTTTTCTTATAAAGGTCAGGATCCTTTATTTGCTTCTGCTTTTGTTTCATCAATTCTGATAAAGTTTCTCTGTATTCACTGTCGGATATAACCTGCAAGGCATCATCAATAATGGCTTTTTCAATGTTTTTTGCTTTTAAAAACCATGAAATTTTAATTTTCCCCCATTTGTTAAACCTGAATTTATCCTTAACAGCAGCTGTTGCATAGCGGGAATCATCTATAAACTTTTCATTTATCAGGGTATTGATAATTTGCTCCTGATCTGCTGTTTCAATATTCCATTGCAACAGTTTTTCCCGGATATCGTGTGTACATTTTTCCCGCTGGCTGCAAAGGGCCATCAATTTTTGCAGTGCTTCTGTTTGTCTCATTATACCAGTTTTTCCGTTGGCTTAAACCTGAATGGCTATTAAACCAATCAACCAAAGATAAAGCAGAAGAAATGAACGAACATCATATTTTTGGTATTCGTTTATGAGAAATTCGTACTTTTATAGCAGGAGAGATTGTGCAATACCGTTAACCGGATGAAATTATGTTAGTAAAAACCTATGCTTCAGCTGTGCAGGGAATTGATGCTACCACCATTACAGTGGAGGTAAATGTTTCGCAGGGCATTAAATTTTTTCTTGTTGGCCTGCCGGATAGTGCAGTGAAAGAAAGTCAGCAAAGAATAGAATCCGCCTTAAAGGCGAATGGGTATAAAATGCCGGGCCAGAAAATTGTAATTAACATGGCTCCTGCCGATATCCGGAAAGAAGGTTCCGCTTACGACCTGCCTTTGGCTATAGGCATTCTTGCGGCCTCCGAACAAATAGCAGCTGATAAATTAGAGGATTATATTTTAATGGGAGAGCTTTCTCTTGATGGCACTCTAAGGCCGGTTAAAGGCGTGCTGCCCATTGCCATTAAAGCACGGCAGGAAGGTTTTAAAGGGTTTATTGTGCCGGAACAAAATGCACGCGAAGCAGCTGTGGTAAATGACCTGGATGTAATTGCCGTGGAAAACATACGCCAGGTAATCGATTTTTATGATGGCAGAGAAGAAATATCTCCTACCATTGTGCATACAAGAGACGAGTTTTACGCCAATGTAAGCAATTATGAAATCGATTTTTCCGATGTGCGTGGGCAGGAAAACGTAAAACGCGCCCTCGAAATAGCTGCAGCAGGGGGACACAACATCATCATGATAGGCCCTCCCGGAGCCGGAAAAACCATGCTGGCCAAACGATTACCTTCCATTATTCCTTCGCTCTCATTAAATGAGGCCCTTGAAACTACTAAAATTCATTCAGTGGCTGGCAGAACTGACAAAGAAACATCCCTGATCACACGAAGGCCTTTCAGAAGTCCGCATCATACCATCTCGGATGTAGCCCTTGTCGGGGGAGGGCAATTTCCCCAACCGGGAGAAATATCCCTGGCCCATAACGGGGTACTTTTTCTTGATGAACTGCCCGAATTTAAACGCACCGTACTGGAAGTGATGCGGCAGCCCCTGGAGGACAGGGTAATCTCCATCTCCAGGGCAAAATTTGCAGTAGACTATCCGGCCAGTTTTATGCTGGTGGCTTCAATGAATCCCTGCCCCTGTGGTTATTTTAACCATCCGGAGAAAGATTGTGTCTGCGCCCCCGGCATTGTTCAAAAATACCTTAACCGCATTTCAGGGCCTTTACTCGACAGGATTGATATTCATATAGAAGTTATTCCCGTGCCTTTCGACAAATTATCTGAAGCACGCCCCTCAGAAAGCAGTACACTTGTGCGCGAAAGGGTTCAGAAAGCCAGAGAGATTCAGGAAAATCGATACCAGGATTCAAAGGGCATCCATACCAATGCGCAGATGTCTACGCGCATGCTTCGCAAATACTGCGAACCAGATAAACCCGGACAGAATTTACTCAAAACAGCCATGGAAAGGTTGGGACTCTCTGCACGCGCCTACGACCGTATTCTAAAAGTATCCCGAACCATTGCCGACCTTGGGGAAAGCGAGAAAATACTGCCGGAACATCTGGCAGAAGCCATCCAGTACAGAAGCCTGGACCGTGAAGGATGGGCCGGCTAAAACACAGTACTCCTATTGGCAAATGCAGGCAGAAAACAGAGTGATTGGCAAGAAAATCACAATTTTGGAGCTTGTGCAACGGAACGAAAAATTGGGGTTTACTTCAAACCATTCATTATTGGGGCTGACAAATCCACACGTGCATAAATACCGTAATAATAATCAAAACTCTTTTGAAGCAACCCGTAATAAGATGCAAATTCAGCCCCCAGATCTACCTGCTGATGCACTTTGGCAGATATCAAAATTCGTGAGGTAAACAACTCCCGCTTTTTCTGATTCATCAATGGATTTTCTGCATTTATTGACATAAACAAAGGTTCTCCGCGAGGTGCCACAAATTTATTCCCACGCCAGTAGCCCAATTCAAGAAAAACCGGTTTCACCACCAATTCCAGTGTAGAAAAAAAAGCATCGCCTTCGGTAAAAGCCTGCCGGTTATTTGAAGAATTATTCTGGTAGATGAAATATAAATTACGGAAATGAATGGAAGAAATTCTGCTTCCTGCAGCGATATAACTGATTTTTAATCCGGAAGAAGCATTCATCAGGGTTTCTATGGAACGATCGGTGGTGTTTATCTGTCCTCCCTGATGTGTAAACAGAAAATACACCGGCAGGGAAAAATGAAAGCTTCCCGTGTTGAATAGTGCAATTTTTGATGATACTCCCGCAGAGAATTGTTCCTGCAGTGTGTCTCCAAACCAGATAAATTGCTCCCAGTTTACCCAAAAATCAGTAAATATTTTCCTGCTTTCATACTGCAGTTGCATGCCCTGTTCAACATTTTGGGTTAAAGCTCTTTCGTAGCCATACAAAGGCTCCGGAAGTGCATGATGCAGATGTCCTTCAAGGTTACCGATCTGCAGGAAAAATTCAGGGGTAAAATTATGCCGGAAGGTCAGCACGGGTTGAAGCTCAAAAAAATCCTCCTGTCCGTGAAATTTCAATAAGTTTATACCTGCTGATAATTGAGTGTTTTCAGAGAAATTGTAGGTTAAAGCCGGTTGCATCCACCAGCCAGGCAGGGTGTAGCCTTCAACAAAATCATTAAAATATTCATTATTGCGAAAAAACACCAGTCCTTCAAGGTCAAAAGTAAGCTTTTGCTTAGCAGAAAGTGAATCTTCAGGAATTCCGGGAGCAAAAAAATCAACAGGCGATTGTGCCCTTGCAAATAACTGAATTTGAAGCAAAATACATAACGACACAATAACTTTCTTCCCGGCATTCATTGTTAAAAATGTTTAAAAAAAACCTGTTAAAATAATCTTCCCTACAATTTGTCGGCAAATTATCCGTAAAATACGTAAAATTTATCTTATTTTGCCACCAACTTTATAAATACTTAAGCAATTGCATTTTAAGACTTTAAAATAATATACGTAAAAAGAAAAATGGAGAAATTTAAGCTTTGGAACCGTATTACAGGTTGGATTGTATTTTTAATTGCCTCATTTGTTTACCTTTCTACAATTGAGCCAACAGCCAGTTTTTGGGATTGTGGAGAGTTTATAGCCGCTGCCTACAAATTTCAGGTAGGACACCCGCCGGGAGCACCTTTTTTCATGTTGCTGGGCCGTCTGTTCACCTTATTTGCCATGGGTGATGTTACAAAAGCTGCGCTTATGGCCAATGCACTCTCGGCACTCGCCAGCTCTTTTACCATTCTGTTCCTTTTCTGGACGATCAGCCACCTGGCCAAAAAGATCACCATCAAATCTGAGCAGGATTATACTATTCCTAACTTTGTAATTATTATCGGCAGTGCCCTGGTTGGATCACTGGCATATACATTTTCTGATACCTTTTGGTTTTCCGCAACGGAAGGAGAAGTGTATGCCCTCTCCTCTTTATTTACAGCTGTGGTTTTCTGGGCCATACTAAAGTGGGAAAATATTGCCGATCAAAAGTACAGCAATCGCTGGCTTATACTCATTGCCTACCTGATGGGTATCTCCATTGGTGTTCACCTGCTGAACCTGCTGGCTATCCCGGCCATTGTATTTGTGTTTTATTTCAGAAAGTATGAGGTTAACAGGCGTGGTGTGCTTATCGCCTCAGGTGTTTCCATTG
Source organism: Bacteroidales bacterium (assembly GCA_041641575.1). Lineage (GTDB taxonomy): Bacteria > Bacteroidota > Bacteroidia > Bacteroidales > JBEPYD01 > JBEPYD01. Next base: position 80 of record JBEPYD010000401.1, on the reverse strand, counting down.
CCATACTGGGCCTGATGATGTATGGGATAATACCCGGCATCGTACGCCTGGCAACGGTTTTTGAGCTTTTATTTGTAAAT
>JBEPYD010000400.1:0-4416 GCA_041641575.1 Bacteroidales bacterium | reverse complement strand
CAACGACGGACTTAAATTCGGTTCAAAAGAAAGCGAAGAGGGCAACATATTCCTGAACCCGCAAACATGGTCTGTTATCAGCGGGCATGCAACCAGGGAACAGGCTGAAAAAGTAATGGATTCTATATACCAGAAACTGGCTACAGATTATGGGCTAATGATATGTGATCCACCCTATATTAAGACCGATTATACAGTTATACGGGCAACACTTATGAATCCCGGCATGAAAGAAAATGGTGGCATTTTTTGCCATACACAAGGCTGGGCAGTAATGGCGGAAAGTATGTTGGGACATGGAAACAGGGCATTCAAATATTATAAAGCCTTTATGCCTGCCGCTTATAATGAACGTGCAGAAGAAAGACAAATTGAACCTTATGTCTACTGCCAATCGACACATAGTAAATATTCTCCACGTTATGGAGCGTCAAGGGTTCCATGGTTGAGCGGAACAGCAACCTGGGCATACTTTTCTGCCACGCAGTACATATTGGGGCTGCAACCCCGTCCGGAAGGTTTTGTAATAGATCCCTGCATTCCATCCGATTGGAAAGGCTTTAAGGTTAGTCGTGTCTTCCGCCATAAGAAGTTGAATATTACCGTTGAAAATCCTTCTAATATGGAAAAAGGAGTAAAATCCATAACCATAAACGGTGCACAGATTGAAGGTAATCTGATTTCTTCCGAATCTCTGAAGGATGAAAATGAAATTAAGGTGGTGATGGGTTAATAACACTATTCCTTTAGATATTTAAAAAGCCTGCTCTGATGAGCAGGCTTTTTTGCCTTTCGAGGCCGGGCTTACAGCCCTTGGTGATGATTATTATAACCATAGGGCTTCCGCCCTATGCTTTTACATCGTTGTCTTACAGGCATTTTTAAGTTCAGCCCTTATGGGAATATTTCCCTTATATTTTAACATACCGGCATGAACCAACCTTCTTTAGTTTCGTTTACTTTAAAATTAGCGGAAGGATTACGCAATTAAACAAAACAGCTACATGCTCTATCTAGGAAAAAGTAATTATTTTAAATCATTGATGTTCCTTTTTTTTCAGTTTGGAACCCTTGCCGCCATTTTCCTAACCGGCAAAAATATACCCGATAGCCCTGTCCTGTTATCTTTTATGCTGCTTGGTTTTATTTTGGGTGTATGGGCAATATTAGTCATGGGAAATGGCAACCTGAATGTACCACCTGATGTAATGGAACATGCCAGACTGGTAAGTCGCGGACCTTATAAATTAATCAGACATCCAATGTATACGGCTATCCTCCTGTTTGTAGTGCCCATCATTATTTACGATTATAACCTTATTAGATTGATTCTGCTGGGTGTATTAATCATTGACCTCGTATTTAAATTGCATTACGAGGAGAAATCCCTGCTGCAAAAATTTTCCGAGTATGAATCTTATCGCCGGAGGACCTGGCGCATAATACCTTACCTTTACTAATGATTGACTGGACAAATGCACTTGGATTGGTAGCCGGAGCCTGCACTACAATTTCCGTGCTGCCCCAAATAATTAAAGCCTGGAAAACAAAAGAAGTTGAGGATGTATCGGCAGGTATGTTTGCTGTGTTAATGACAGGGGTGTTTCTATGGCTGGTGTACGGTATTATCCGTAATGATTTTCCAATTATTGCTGCCAATGGTGCTTCACTGACCCTGAATACTTTTATGCTTTACCTGATGATGCGATATGGTAGGAAGAATTCAAAAGATTAAATTATAGTTATGCTGATCAGTGCTGGGCCACAATGACCTGTTGGGGATGCTGAAGCAAGTGGATATTTATATTATTTTTAATAAAACCCTATTCAAGGCTATTTAATCCCTCCAAAAGCACCAAAACACATGTTTTTATGTAATATTTCCACCTTTTGGAAACCTACTTTCTTCATTAGGTCTAGTTGATAATTCATGGATCGGGGGGAGTCTTCTTTATCAATATAATCAAATACATTTTTCCGGTATTCTTTTCCGCCTAAAGATTCAAGATAGTCGCCATATCTCTCCCGGGTATATTTTTCTAGTATTTCAGTATCCTGCCGGATCAGATCTGAAATCATCAGGCAGCCCCCGGGTTTTAATAGTTTATACAGCTTAGCAAATGTTCTTTCCCAATCCTTCTCATCCCTTAAATGATGCAATACTGCCCCTGCAAGAATAATATCAAAATTATTTTCGGGCAGATGTAATTCCCGCAGATCACCTTGTAAAATGGTTGCATTGCTGCTGTATTGTGTTGATACTCTTTCAAGAGCCTTATCCAACATAGGCTTACTTAAATCTACCATTGTGCAGTGTAGTGATGGTATTTTTGCAAGCATTTTAAGGGTGTAGTTTCCGGCGCCACAACCAATATCAAGCAATGTTTGCGCTTCAGGAACAATTCTTTTTGCTGATTCAGTAATAAGTTCGAGTGATATTTGCGCATCAATGGTGGATGTCTGTCCGGTATTGAGGTTGGAGAAGCGTTCAACATCATTATCAAACCTTGCTTTAATTTCTTCTGTGCTGGATTTTTTCATCTAAAATGGTTCTTACCTCCTCAAATTATAAATAACACCAAATCTAAACCCATTTTCCGATACCCGCTGATGATTTTCGATATCTGTAAAGGGAAGCAATGAATATACTTTTGCATAGGGATTGACAAACAAACCGAGGCCAAATTCAAAATCATACTTTAAACCTACCCCTGCCAGTAAACCAAACCCGGTCTGGCTCTCGACAGAGCTATCCATTGACGCATCTATGCCAATGAAAGGCCCACCATTGATGAAAATATACCTCAGAAATGTTGCTCTTAATGTAAAAGGGAGGGAAATGATAGAGAAATCTTCCTTACGGGATGCTGTTTCTGCCCCGGGATAATATGCCGGAAGAATTCTCATTTGGTGTATGGACCAGGCAAGGCCTGTTTCAAATTCCAGCCAATTGTTTAGTTCAAGAAGGTAATTTACCCCAAAGGTATAAAAGCCTTCCCCTTCATAATGTGCCGCCCCGTCTAATTCATTGAAACGGAAAACATCATTTTCTCCAAATGAAGAAATAAACAGGCCAATTTTACCCGAATTGTTGCTTTTTTCCTGTGCCTGGAGGAAAACTATCTGCAAGAATAGGCAGATTGTTATAAATAGTATTCTATTCATCAACTGTACTTTAGTTTAGTAAATATATTTTAACAGCCTTTAAATTACACATTAGTTAAAGATATTTAATTACCTGCAACATTCAAATTTTTAAGTCAATTAAAATCTAAACCTAATTATTTTCGATCTACTGTTGATACGTAAAGATCAATTACCACAAAAGCATTGATGATGTTGATTTAAAAAATCAACTATCTGTGTGAATATATATGTCTTTCTTATTTAGATGCCTTTAAATATATATTTTGCGCTCTAATAAAAATATTAAAAAAATGTTCACAAACTGTATTCGTGAGTTCGTGGTTTAAGTCAAAAAAAGACATACCTGGTGTAAATAGTACATCATCAATTTCTGATATATAATTTTTCAAGATTATTGCATTAGTAGTAATTTCGAATATATAATGAATTGGGCTTATGAATACCTAATCTTTTCATTTAACATAAGGTCTTTAATCATAAGGATGAAGCAATTTATCAATTAAAACTGATATAATGATCTAAAAATCCGCTAATCTACGACCTAATAAGTAACTTGCATATGAAAAAACTGTTAAGAATTAAACGAATATAGCCATGAAAACCATTACTAGATCTGCTGTTGCTACTATACTTTTATCTTTTATTTACTTGCTTGTTTCCGCTGAAGAAAAAACCGTAACAATATCCGGTATTGTAACCGATGAAGCCAGCAATCCGCTGGAGGGGGCAACTATTACCGTGCTGAATAATGGAGATACGGTGTATGTCCTCACATCCGGAACGGACGGATCCTATGAATTCCAGGTATTGGCAGATATCCCTTCTTCTATTCATTACTTTGGTACTTTAAACGGATATGGTGCCGGCAATACCTATCCCAACCCTGTAACCACAGCCACTGATGCTGTTATATATTACCGGTCGCCGGATAAACAAATCCATCCCAGGCTTGAGGTTTTTGATGCAAGTGGGCGTCTTCAATCTGCACCTTATTCCCTGCAAACCGGCACATATTTTTATCGGCTGGTTTTTGAAGATAAACATATAACAAAAGCCCGTGCATTTAGTGTTGCTGATGCAGGAAATATATCATTTGACCTTCGGCGACAAGAATTGCCAGCATATTTGGAATCTGGCGCTGCCTTAAAAAGTTCATTTTTGGCTGAACCTATCACCGGAAATACACTGGATATGGCTTTTGAAAAGAATCTATATGTTACACAGGAAAATACTCTGGTGCTGGAAGCAGAAGCGGAAGAGCTTAATGCC
>JBEPYD010000399.1:0-4421 GCA_041641575.1 Bacteroidales bacterium | reverse complement strand
AAGGTATTACCGGCAATCGGGGAGACCAAGGTACGAAAATAATTTGGTTCTCCACCCAATCACACCACCGTATCCCGATACGCTGCGCTATCGGGACAGGCTGTACCGGCCGGTATACGGCGGTTCACTAAACATGGGAATATCTTAACCTAAATAATAGCCGTTGGAAAGAAACCTCTCTTTTGTAATCGCTCGTTTGTTAAAGTGGTCTGAAGAATTGGGCTTTGCACAATCCCGTTAACAGCAGGACAAGCTGTACCAGCCTACTTTTCGTAAAAAATAGCAGCAAAGATAAAAAGCTGAAAGCCATGTCTAAAATATACCCATTATATCCACAATAGGTAAAATAAAGAAAAACAAGGGTTTAGAAACGTGCGTGTGCCGGCATTGTTTAGTTCAACACAGCCTCTAATGTAAAGCGTATGCAAGCAACGCTTTATTAGAGGTAAATTGTTGTAGCTCGTAAATTCTAATTTTAATTTATGAAACTAATGCTATTAAGAAATTTAACAAGTTCGTTTTTGTCTGGAATTCTTTCTATAGAACTACTGGAACTAAAAGTCAATGGGAGTTCAATTAATAATATAAAATCATTATGTTGTTTATATGCATATTTTGATTTCTGTGTGAAATCTTGTCCCTGAATCATGTATGTCGCACTAAAACACTCATAGTTCTCTTCTTTTATATTTAATGTTTCCTTTTTTGAGCTTGTGATTTTTAATTTTGCTCCACGCTTTTCAACTCTTTCCCTATTTTTTGAGATAATATAATCTTTCACTTTAGATAGTCTTATTCTGTCATTATTTAATACTGTAAGCATTATATCAGTATTTTCATAATTGTCGTGAAACCCTATCAATAATGCTTCAGTTTGATTATTAAAATCAAGGGAGCTTTTTTTAATTTGATCAAAAGGTGTTGCTCTGTTTAAAGAATCTGTTGTCCATGGACTCATTAATTCTTCATTATAGTTTATTGATATTCCAAGTGAATTGTTTAAATAAACTCCGTTTTTTAGTTCTCCTGATTCTATTATTAAATCTTTACTTGTACAAGAGAAAAAAATCAAAATAATTAAAAGTTTTTCTAAGTGTTTCATATGTTTTGTTTTTATGAGCTACAATCGGGGAGACCAAGGTACGAAAATAATTTGGTTCTCCACTCTCTCACACCACCGTACGTACCGGCCGGTATACGGCGGTTCACTAAACATGGCAATATCTTACGTAAATGTTAGCCGTTGGACAGAAACCTCTCTTTTGTAATCGCGCGTTTGTTAAAGTGGTCTGAAGAATTGGGCTTTGCACAATCCCGTTAACAGCAGGACAAGCTGTACCAGTCTCCGTTTCTGGTAAAGCCAAGTCATTCTGGTGGCAATTACTTTTAGCGAAACTCGGCATGGTTTCGTTATTCCCGCTGGTCATGCGCTCCGCTTCGCTCCGGGTCATGCGACACCTCACGATGCAACACTTGCCACCTCCTAACAGTAAAGTTTACCCCTGCCCGCCCGGGACTTTCAACCTGTAGATAATACCCAGGCCGGGCGCACATGGTCAAATATAAGCGTAGTGCGGAATTTTGGAGCGATTCACTATCAACCCACCGCAAAGATTATTAGGAGCAAAAACGCTTAATTTTAGCATTTCAGCCCGCATTACGTTTATACCATGTTTCTTGATTTCCTTAATATTGCTTCTGCTCTTTTAGTTAGGTCATTTAGGTCATTTTTTTCTTTGATGGTTTCCTTTCCCAAACTTAAAACCATCTTAGCATGCTTGATGACAGCTTTCTTGTGACTTTCTTTGTATGTGAATTTATATATCGTTACTAATGCCTCCATCAATCGAATGATAACCGCAGTACTTCCTTTTGAAAACTGCCGGATTTGGTTAAAAGCAGTATCTAAAATTCCCTCGAACTTCAGTATATCAGCAATTATCCTGAGGTTTCCTTCACTGTCAAAACGATATTTGGAAGGGAATTCAGCTTGCGCCAAATAGCACATAGTGGCTGTAAGGTTATCGATGCAAGAGATCGCTGTATACGGGTCATTTATTCCGGGTGAGAGCGCACGGGAAGCTATTTCAACCATTTGGTCAATAGAGAATTCAAGGTCTTGTTGAGATGTTTTTGTTTTACCGATCACAACATGCTTTAAAATGTTTTGAAGCTCCGGTTTTTCCCATTTTTCATTAGAATAGACCAAGCCTACCTCTGTCCCCTTCACGATGTAATCTCCGGGTCTGTAGTGAAGCTCAAGCAGTGAGTCTCTCTTTCCGATAGTTTCCATCAATGCTTCCTGGTCGATATACTGAAAATAACCGTTTTCAGGGGATTGTATGGAAATACGCTTTTGATAAGCCGAAATAGCAGAAATAGTATCGACGTTTTTTTCAGGTTCTTTTTTCTTCCCCATTTTTTCAGGGAACAAGGTTTCCAGTTGTGTAGAGATAAAGTCTGAAATATCAGAAATTACTTTATCTGCCTGAATACTTACAGCGATCCGGTGGATAAAAATGATCAGTAAAACAATATTTATTGCGGCTATTATAATTGCCACGATTATGGATAAGGAAGGGATAAAAGTGTAATCCTTTCCGTCTTTTATGGCATTTAAAACGAGCAGACAATAAAGAAAAGTTGAAATGTATAAGCCTAACACCAACTGCGTCAGACGATCAGACATGAAGTTTTTAATGAGCCTCGGCCCGAACTGAGAAGATGCCAGCGTAAGGACTACAAGTGTAATGGAAAATACTGTTCCGGCCACGCCCATCATTGCCCCGGAAATAGTAGATAATATAATACGGGCAGAATCCGCACTGTTCACCACAAAAAAACGACCTAAGCCATCTTGCGGTAAACGATAAATACCATCCAGATACACCAGCCCAAATGATAGCAGGATTGAAATGATGATAATCATCACCGGGATAAACCAGAAAGTTGCTTTCAATTTATCCCACTTAAACCACATTTTTTTCATTTTTTAAATCATAAAGTTAAAGTGAGTTAACTTGGTCATCCCTACCATTGACTAAAACGGTCCGGCTATGCGACGTGCCATCCCGAATGGGTGGCATGATCCCATAGCTATTGTTGGCTACCATGTTATTTTTTCTTCATATTCTACTGTTCTTTTCAAACCTTCTTTAAATTCAATTATTTCTCTATATCCCAATTTTCGACGGATTTTATCGGTATTCAGAATTAAATCCTGGTTATAATTATACGATTCTTTTTCTAGATCATCAACTAATTCTACCTTTCCTTTCCAGTTTGTTATTTCTCTCAGTTGATTTATAATTTCAATCTCTTTATATGCCTTCTCGTTCCCAACATTAAATATTTCATTTCGACTTTCTAACTCTTTCTCTATTATTAATCTAACAGCATGTGCAACATTCTTTATATATCCTCTTGTCCACTTCCATTCTTTTTTCTTTCCGTCAATTCCAATCACTCTTTCGTTTTTAAGCATTGGTTCTGTATATTCTTTTAATTTTCTCTGATTATCACACTCACCAAAAAGCGCCCCTAACCTTAATATAGTCCAGTCAATTTCTGATTGCCCTCTTATTATATTTTCAACTACTATTTTCTCATAATTCTCCAGCATATAATTACTCGAATCTATCCCCCTATATGGATACAATTTGGTTCTCAATTCATCTCCCTCCTTGGATGATTCTTTTATTAGTTCCTTATGGTCATCTTTGAAAATCTCGTATGATCTATATACATCTCCACTACTAATCAGGATTATCCTATTCGTAATTTGTTTAAATGTTTTTATTAAATCCTTGGCATCTTGAGCAAAATACGAAATCAAATCAATCACTATATCTGGTTGGATTTTTGCAAATTTATCTCGGTAATTTAATAAGTCCTTTCTGTCTCCTTTTATGCTTTTAAATTCATTCTTTACCTCCATTTTCCCTCTAAGAAATCTTGATATTTCTTGTCTGAAACAGTCTGAATACTAATCCATTTAGGTAAATCTTCTCCAAATTCTTTTGCAATTTCAGGTGTTGTGATAAGTTGTCCATAGACATCTCTCAATATGTCAATTTCTTGAATTTAATGAAAAAGTATCAAGGTACTTGTATCCGAAATAACTACCTTAGGCATTGGCTATGTCATTATGTAAATCCGAAATTGATGTACTGAATACAGAGACTCCATACTTACCTAACATTTCGATAAATGCTCTTTTTGATAATCCAACTATTTCGGCTGCTTGACCTGCAGATAATTTAGCATCTTCATATAATTTTGAGGCAATGATCATTGAAAAATCATAATCTCTCAAGTCAACACTATCTGGTATATTTAATTGAATTGTTCTCATAATCAAATCTTTTCTCAAAGATACAAAATCATAATGTGAGTTTGAAATTTAGCAGAATGTTTTTTTG
>JBEPYD010000398.1:0-4438 GCA_041641575.1 Bacteroidales bacterium | reverse complement strand
GAATGAAAATAAATTTATCCCCTACGTTATTATTTGTGTGTTTTTCTTGACACATATTCGTTTATTATGTAATTTGCACTTGAAAGGTCATTGGGAACTGGCTGATATCGGGCTTATAATTTATGATCTTTGAACAGACTATTCCGATGGTATAATTAAGGAAGATATGAACCACTAACAAATTCATTAGACAAATAACAAACTGTATGGAATTAGTTATAAATACAAGAGAGTTCCTTTAAAATAAACGACACTCTCTGGAGACATTCATTCTTGTAAACCAGGAGATTATAAATATAATTCAGGTTTAGAAATAAACAAGAATATTTCAATACATCCTCCAAGCAACGACTATTTAATAATTATGCCATGAGAAAATTAGTATTATTAGTATTAAGCTCATATTGTTTGCATTTAATCGCGGGCAATTTTGAAAAATCTTCGCTTAATGATGATTATTATGTGTATGCTATAATTAATGAATCTGGAGATACCGCACTCTACCCCTCCCTGAAAGATCGGATACACATACAATTTACTGATGATTCTTTATACTTCGAGACCTTTTGTTATAACACCAAACCAGGCACTTCTTACAAAATTATAGGAGACTCCGTTATTAAAACAGATCCATTGCTTACGCCACTTGAATGCTTTCACCCGGATCAGGAATTAGCAGACTGGAACTGGGAGGTAACCTCCATGATGAATATGTTAAGTAATTATACTATTTCCGACAGTTATCTTACCTTTTATGTTGGTGAAAAAACATTGATTCTAATAAAGTCTGAGGCTCTTGGAAACAACGCTTTTTCAAATAATATTTATGATGAAATACTCATGAAATACACCAATGATTACAAAGGGGAAATAACCATTCATTTCGATATACCCCCATTTACTAAAAATGCTTTCCTGAAAATTTATGATATAAGCGGCAGAAATATTTTGACTGAAGTAATTTCTACAAGTGGTAAATCTAAGTTGAAAGTTTCAGATAAAATACCTTCTGTAGGAATGTATATTTGCACTTTATATATCAGCAACAGGCAGGTAAAAAGTATTAAAATTGTTATTTGAGGATAGACTATTCCAATGTTAAAATTATAGTTTATATCAAACAACTAACAAATTCATTAGACAAATTAACAAACAAATATAGAGTTAGTTATAAAAATAAAGACGAGCCTTTAAAAAAGAATATTTGGCGCTTAATAATAAAAAGTCATGATTGATTATTCAGGAATTAGAGATTTTGACGAATTGATTGAGCGCGAATATGGCGAGATTGGTTCAGATAGTCGCAGTGAATATGAGGAAAAAGCTCAGATGTTTATTGTGAGAGAAAAGCTAAAATAAGCAAATAAACAAGCTAATTTAACACGGGAACAATTAACTGAAAAAGCAAGGCTGTATTCCTCTTAGGTCTTTTTTTGCAATTCCCCCAACCGCACAAGTTTTTCCAAATCAACGGCTGATTCAAAAAATCCTTCCCACGCATCACCGCGTACAGCAATTCTTTCAGGAACGGTTTGTATGTTAAATGTTTTAGGCGAAAGGTTTTTATCCACTTCATCCCAATCCAACGGCGTAGAAACCATGGCTTTCTCCCGCGGGCGAAGGCTGTAAACGCTTGACATGGTTTTGCCTTTACCATTCTGCAGGTAGTCGAGATATATTTTGCCTTTGCGTTTGGAAGGGGAACGTTCAAAGCTTGTAATTTCTTTGGTGGATTTATGCACAAACTGCTGGATGGTACGGACTAAATTTTGCACCTGTTTATGTGTATACTTTGGCACTATAGGAACATAAATGTGCAAACCCCGAGACCCGGATGTTTTGCAGTAATTGGGGATTTTCAATTTTTCCAGTACATCATGAAAAGCATTGGCTACTTCAATTACTTTGTCAAAACCAATATCTACCGGATCCAGATCAAAAATCATAACATCCGGGAGGTCAAGGTCGGGTAGGGAGGAGTTCCATGGGTTCATTTCAATGCAACCAAGGTTCACCATAAACAGCAGGGTATCTGCATCCTGACAAAGAAGGTACTCTGTGGATTTTTCCTCGTCTTTTTCTATTTCGATGGTTTCTGCCCATTCTGGTGCCACACCGGCTACATTTTTCTGAAAAAAGCCTTTATTAGTTATCCCATCCGGAGTGCGGTAGAGCGATTGGGGCCTGTTCTTCAGATAGGGAAGTATTACATGTGATACTTCCCGGTAGTAATCAAAAACATCCTGTTTGGTGATTTTTTGTTCTGGCCAGAATATTTTTTCGGGATTGCTTAATTGCACACGGGATTTTACCGGATTGATAGGCCGGGGAATTTGGAGTTTAATTTTTTCAGCAGGCTTATCTTCCCTTAGTCCGAGAAACCGCGGGTGCCGCATAATGGTGTCGCTGGTCCATTCGGAGAAAGCCACCTCACAAATCATTTTTGGTTTCACCCATTTTATACTTTTGGAGGAAGGGGCGTTGGCTGGCTCCAGTGAATCGGTTTCAATTTTCCTGAGTTTTTTCACTATTTCTTTCTGCAGGGTCTCACTGAATCCCGTACCAACCCGGCCCGTATAAAAAAGCTTATTATCTCGCCATACCCCGCAAGCGAGGGAACGGAATTCCCTGTCGTTTTTGTCAGATGGTATGTATCCAATAATCAGCATCTCCTGCCGCATGGAAGTTTTTATCTTCAGCCATTGTTTTGAGCGATGCCCCGGATGGTAAACACTGTCTGCTTTTTTTGCTATAATTCCTTCCAGTTGCTTTTGGGCCATTTCTTCAAAAAAAGCCTCTCCTTTAGCATCAATATGTGGCAGGTAGTGAATATGATCCGAAGATCCTTTCAACAACTCTTTCAGGATTTTTTTTCGCTCGGTTACAGGCAGCTGCATGGTGTCAAACCCGTTGAGCCACAACAGGTCAAATACATAATAATGTATGTTTTCTTCTTTCTCACCTTCATTCTGAAGTTTTTGAAAATTTGGTTTCTTAGATTTATCAATAAAACATACTTCACCATCAATTACAAATTGAGCGGGAATTTTTGATAGCTCACGTGTAACGCCCATGTAAACTTCCGTATACGAATGCTCATTGCGGGAATATAATGCTGTTTCGTCCTCCTTCTTGGTGGCGATGATGCGGTAACCATCCAGCTTCCATTCAAAGATCCAGTCATCTCCGGAGAATGGTTCGGGAACAGGCGTGGCCAGCATGGGGGAGATGTATCCCGGAAAATCTTTTTTTACGGCTCGCGATTTTTTTTTCACCGCTTTTTCCGGCTGCTTTTTCTCACTGTTCCAGGTGGTATCGCCCTGCTTTATTTGTTCCATACTTTTGCCGGTAAGGGCGCTTCTCTCCTGGTAGGGAGGTTCTTTATCCTCTTCTTTAGCCTTCATAAAAAGCCATTCATCTTTTTCGCTTTTCTGTATCTTCACCAGGTTAAACAATCCCTTCAGTTTTGCACCCTGCAGATGTATTTTTAAAGAACCGCTGGCCAGTTGCTTGTGCATTTCTCTTGCAGAAGGTGGCGTGCGCGATCCGTGCAGGTAATAGTAACCTACATCCCATACCATTACATTTCCGGCACCATAGTTTCCTTTGGGTATGTTCCCTTCAAAATGGATGTAATCCAGAGGATGGTCTTCGGTTTTTACAGCAAGCCTTTTTTTTTCAGGATCATGTATGGGTTGTTTGGGAATGGCCCAGCTTGCCAGAATGTTTCCTATCTGCAGTCGAAAATCATAATGCTCCCGGCGTGCCAGATGGCGCTGCACTACAAAGCGATTTTTTTCTTCACCTGCTTCTCCACCACCCGCCGGCTCAGGTGTTTTTTCAAAATCTCTTTTTTCATGATATTTGTCAAGTTCTGCCATTGATTAACTGCTAGCTCGACATTTCCAGACTTTTTTTCAATTGCGACATCAAATCTTCCACTGCCGTAGATTCTTGTGTTTCTACTGTTTCTTTCACTTCTTTATTCTCTTCTTTTGCTTTGATAATTTTCTTGAGCTTTTTCTGGTACTGATCTTTGTATTTTTCCGGATTAAATTTTGTAGTCATTTGTTTAATCAGCTCCATAGCCATATCCATTTCCTTTTTTGCCGGTTTTGATGAAGGTATCTTCAGGTCATCGGGTTTACGTAGTTCATCATGAAAACGCATTTGCGCAAGATACAACACCTTCTCATCAGCCATTAGCAGGGCTAAATGTTCACGGTTGCGCAAAACAAAGCGTGAAATGCCGGCCATTTCTGAATTATAAATGGCCTGCCGGAGCAGGTTGTATGTTTTGCCGGCTCCTTTCTCTGGTTCAAGCAGGTAAGGCTTTTCAAAATACCGCGGGTTAATTTCTTCCGTTTTTACAAAGTCTTCTATATCAATGCTTTCGCTCTTACCCGAACGGGCTTTTTTAAAATCTTCATCTGAGAGC
>JBEPYD010000397.1:0-4450 GCA_041641575.1 Bacteroidales bacterium | reverse complement strand
TGGTATTGTCTCCGACCGCCACCACCGCTTCCGAAAAAGTCCTGAAAATCTCCATAATTTTGGTTTTGGTACTTTTTCCAGTCGGCACCAAGCTGATCGTATTTTCTTCGTTTTTCAGGGTCGCGAAGCACTTCATAGGCCTCACCCGCTTGTTTGAAGCTTTCTTCAGCTTTTGGATTGTCCGGATTTTTATCGGGATGATATTTAACCGCCAGCTTCCGGTAAGCTTTTTTAATCTCCTCCTGGCTGGCATTTTTGCTAACTCCTAATATTTCGTAATAATCTTTATATTCCATATTATACTATTTATTCTCGTTTTATTTACAGTAGGTCATCATAATGCCTTATATCTTCATTATTGATACCGGTAAATAAAATATCGTTAATGTAGAACCGGGTAAAAACTTCTTTCGCAAAATGAATTGCTGATGAATTCCCGGTTTCCCACCTGTGATTTTTGTATGCTCGGGAACGCCTGTTAATTTTTATGGTCTGTTGTTCCTGCAAATGCTCGTCATACTTTTTTCTGCTTGCTTCGCAACACAATATTTCATACGCTTGCGAAGCATCTATAAACAGCTGCACACTTTCCGGATTGGTTAGATTTTTATCCGGATGATGTGCGTGGGCTATTTTTCTGTATGCACGCTTTATTTCCTCTGCCGTAGCTTCCGCATTGATGTTAAGTATTTCATAATATGTTTGTTTCATACTTCCTTCAGCATTTTATGGTAATTGACAAAACATACATATTTTTAAGGGCATGAATGAGCAGGTTTACCCTGCTAAAGCCCTTTTTTAATCTCTGCCTCCCAGGTATATCAGGATATAATATACCAGTGTAGCCAGAGATGAAAGCGCTGCAACAACATAGGTATAAGCTGCCCACTTCAGTGCATCTTTGGCTTTTGCATGCGCTGTACCAGCGGTAATACCTGTGGTATTTAACCATGCCAAAGCACGTCGGCTGGCATCAACTTCAACCGGAAGGGTAACAAAGCTGAACAATGTTGTAAGGGCAAACAAAATGATTCCAGCCAGCAGAATTTGCGGCATGGATTGAACCAGGAAGATGCCGGCAAGCAACACCCACTGTACCCATTTTGAAGCAAAACTTACTGCCGGAACCAGGGCTGAGCGCATTTTTAAAAAGCTATAAGCCCTTGCATGCTGAATGGCGTGGCCGCATTCATGTGCCGCTACTGCAGCTGCAGCTACATTTCTGCCATTATATACCGCAGGACTTAAATTCACCGTCTTCCTTCCGGGATGATAATGATCTGATAATTCACCCTGCACGGAATGAACAGTAACGTCATTGATTCCATTTTCGGCAAGCATTCGTTCTGCAACTTCTCTGCCGGAAAGTCCTGTATTTAGGGGTATTTGAGCATATTTTTTAAAACGTGTTTTCAATTGCCTTCCAACTATCCAGCTGGCGAGCATAAATACACCAAAAATGATCCAGATATTTAACATTGCTTTATATTTTTTCGTTAGTTACAAATTTAACATCGGCAGATCTATATCAAATTTCTGACCAAATTCGAAGACTGTCAAAATGACAATAGTTACATGTTAATATATATTCTCATCTAACCAAACACTATTCTTACATATTGCTAACGAAAACAAAAGAAAATGTAAGGATTTTCGATTTTTGCCGATGACTGGCTAAACATTTTACCAGTATTGATGTTATGAAAAAAGCATGCTTTAGTCTTTTTTTTTTCAAAGATTCGGGTAATTTAAATAACTAAAATTATATTCAAGTGAAAATCAGATCATATGGTTCTTTCGTTTATAAAAGTAAAACAGACCTGCAGCACATGTTTTTTTACCTGCCTGTGAGATTTTCATGTTGTTGATACAGCATTGCTCCCTCCCAATTCTGGTAGTTATCTAAAATTATAATTACATGTTCTTTTTGATGCTATTATTTTCTAAATGAGGATGATAGAATCACATATTCAATACAAGATAAATAATACTTAACATGAAAGATTTTGCTACGCAGCTATTTGAAATAAATCAAAAATTTTGTCAGGAGGTACCTTCTATGCTTCGGACACAGAATTTTGTAGAAGATATAATTAATTTTCTCTTTCCCATCAGAAGTGAAAAGCACATTTCTATTGACCGGGTAAGGCTGAAAGAAATGGAACTCAGGAACGATTTTAAAGAACTCCTTACGCCGTTGAAGCCCAATCTTAAATTACCGGTGGATGACATTATAGAAAGCTATTTCAATAAGTTGCCTGAAATATATTTTAACCTTATGGAAGATTCAGACATGTATCACAAGTCTGATCCGGCTGCTTACTGCCCTGAGGAGGTTATTCTTTGCTACCCGGGCTATTATGCCGTAGCTATTTACCGGCTAGCCCATGAATTGTATTCATTGGAGATACCTGTATTACCAAGGGTGATAAGTGAATTTGCCCATAGTAAAACTGGAGTAGATATACATCCGGGAGCCAAAATTGGAAAGAAATTTTATATTGACCATGGCACTGGTATTGTAATAGGTGAAACCGCAGAAATAGGTGAGAATGTTAAAATATACCAGGGCGTTACCCTGGGTGCACTTTATGTAGAAAAAGATTTGGCCAGAAAAAAACGTCACCCCACTATTCAGGATAATGTTATCATTTATTCCGGAGGTACCGTTTTAGGTGGTAATACGGTAGTTGGACATGATACTGTAATTGGTGGTAATGTATGGTTGACATCTTCCGTTCAACCGTTTTCAGTGGTGTATCGTAAGCCTAAAATAAATATCCGCGACAGCAAAGAATTCAATGAACCCATTAATTTTTCAATTTAATAATTTTCAAAAATCAAAACCGTATGAAAACAGAGAACATTTTACAAACGATTGGCAATACGCCGCACGTGCGTATCAATAACCTTTACCCGGAAGACAGGGAAGTTTACATTAAGCTGGAGCGTGCTAATCCCGGAGCCAGTATTAAGGACAGGATTGCTCTTTCCATGGTTGAAGCTGCTGAAAAATCCGGCGCTTTAAAACCGGGTATGGAAATAGTTGAACCCACATCGGGTAATACCGGAATTGGACTGGCTATGGTAGCTGCAGTTAAAAAATATAAACTTGTACTGGTTATGCCGGAATCGATGTCAATTGAGCGCCGGAAAATTATGGCTGCTTATGGTGCAGAGTTTGAACTTACACCCCGTGAAAAGGGAATGCCTGGTGCAATAGCCAAAGCCAAAGAGATAGTTGAGGGCAATAGTAATGCCTGGATGCCATCACAGTTTGATAATGAAGCTAATATTGATGCACACCGAAACAATACAGCAGAGGAAATTCTAAAGGATTTCCCGGAAGGAATTGATTATTTAATCACGGGTGTTGGCACCGGCGGACATATTACCGGTGTAGCAGAAGTATTGAAAAAGAAATTTCCTGAACTAAAAGTATTTGCTGTTGAGCCGGGTCAGTCTCCGGTGATTGGTGGCGGTAATCCCGGACCACATCCCCTGCAGGGAATAGGTGCAGGGTTTATTCCCAAAAATCTGTATACGGATGTGCTTGATGGCACGGTTGAAGTTTCAAAGGAAGAAGCTTTTGATTATGCCCAGCGGGTAGCGAAGGAGGAAGGCATTTTTGTGGGCATTTCCTCGGGTGCTTCTTTGGCAGCTGTGGCCAAAAAGATGGAAGAAATACCTGCCGGCAGCCGGGTGTTAACATTCTGCTACGACACAGGTGAGCGTTACCTGTCTATTGAAGGATTATATTAATTATCAATTCAAATAAAAAAAAGCCGTTTCTTAGTTGAAACGGCTCTTTTTATTTTGTATTTCTCTATGATTCAATAAGTTTTTTGTAATCTTCTGCAGAAAGCAACTGATCAAGTTCTGATGTATCCTGAACTTTTATTTTGATCATCCAGCCTTTGTTATATGGATCCTTATTTACCACATCGGGTTCATCTTCCAGTTTTGCATTTACCTCTGTAATTTCTCCGGATACAGGCATAAACATGTCAGATACAGTTTTTACCGCTTCAATGGTACCAAATACCTCTTCTTTTTCCAGCGTATCGCCTTCGGTTTCTATTTCCACAAATACGATATCACCTAATTCGTTCTGGGCATAATCAGTTATGCCCACAGTAGCTTCACCACCATTTACAGCAACCCATTCGTGGTCTTTTGTGTATTTCAGATTTTCAGGAATGTTCATAATAAAAGAATTAAAGAATGTAAGATTAACAATTCAAAAATACACAAAAATTGGAAAAATCAAGCTACTCAGCAAGTGTAAATCGAACACTAAAACCTACATTGGTGTTTGCAGTGGGGAAGGAGCGAAGCACAAATGGGTCATTTACAACCCTATCAAAGAAAAACCGAAGGTTAAACCTGTCGGATAACATATAATCCGCAGTAAATTTAATGGTTACGATCCTTTGTCCTGCAGTAATGT
>JBEPYD010000396.1:0-4453 GCA_041641575.1 Bacteroidales bacterium | reverse complement strand
ATGACTACCACCGTAGGCAAACGTACGGGCTATGCCTATAGCACCCATGGCATCGAGTCTGTCAGCATCCTGAACAACTCTACCTTCCGGGCTTTCTTGTGAATCGTCAACAGTACCCCCCTTAAATGAAATACTACCAATAATTTGATAGAGCCTTTCGCGCAGCTGAAGAGGAAGTTTCACACTGTTCATCCAGCGGGTAGTTAAGGGGAATGTTTCCTGCTCCTTATCAGGATTCTTTTTCCAGTCATCCAAATCATGCAACAATGCCGCCAGTTCCACAACTTCTGCATCTACAGATTCCTTTTCAGCAATAAACCGTGCCATTTTTACCACCCGCATAATGTGGTAAAAATCATGACCTGTAGTATCATCCTTGTGCTGCTCTTCCACAAATGATTTTGCTTTTGAAATGTATTCCTGCATATTTTTGAACTCCTCTTGCATAAGTTTATATTTATAAACGGTTAAATATCTTTACTGTATACAATCCTCAGCAGTTATTTGTTTGTCCAGGTACAATTGTAGTGCTGGTAAATGCAAATAAAAAAAAGACGCCCGTTACCAGAAGGCGTCTTTTTTAAAACGAACTACTATTACACTACTCAATTTTTCTTGCAGCTACTACTAACTATTTTTTCCAAATAGTTTCAATATCTTCTAAAGATCTTCCTTTTGTTTCCGGAACCAGTTTCCACACGAAAAATGCTGCCAGCAATCCCATAATTCCATAAATCCAGTAGGCAAAACCTTGATTGAACATGCCCGTTAATATAGTATTGTCATTCATTATCGGGAAAGTCCAGGATACAATCAGGTTGGCAATCCACTGCGCTGCTACGGCCACAGACATAACACCACGAATGCTGTTAGGGAAAATTTCAGACAGCAATACCCAGGTAACAGGTCCCCACGACATGGCAAATGAAGCGGTATAAAGCAACATCAACACCAGTGCACCTATACCAATTTGCTGAGAATAGAAGGAGAAACCCAGCAATATCATACTTATGGCCATTCCCAATGCTCCAATAATCATCAGTGGCTTGCGTCCGAACCTGTCCACCGTTACAATGGCAAGTACTGTAAACGTCAAGTTTACAATTCCTACTATAATGGTCTGTAAAAGGGCTGCATCTGTTCCACTCCCCATGCTGCGGAAAATTTCAGGTGCATAATAAAGCACTACGTTGATACCCACAAATTGCTGGAAAACAGATAACATGACACCGATAAAAACAAGCAAACCACCAAACGACAACCATGGCGCTGATTTGGTTTGAAGTGATAACTTAATATCTTCAAATACAATTTTAGCCTTGTCAGTTCCTGATATCTTATTGAGGGTGTCCAGTGCCTTGTCACTTTTCCCCTGTAAAACCAGGTAGCGTGGCGTTTCCGGCACAAAAATGAGTAGCACCAGAAACAAACCAGCAGGTATGGTTTCCGAAGCGAACATCCAGCGCCATCCGGTTTCAGTAAGCCACATATCATCTCCCTGGCGTGCAATGCTATAATTCACAAAATATACTACCAACATACCGAAAATTATGGCAAACTGGTTCCATGAAACCAGATTTCCCCGAATGTTGGAGGGTGCCACCTCTGCAATGTACATAGGAGAAAGCATGGAAGCCAGTCCAACACCTATTCCACCTATCACACGATAAAAAATAAAGGTAATAATGGGTTCTGTTCCGAGAAAATTCATTTTTTCAGGAATGGCCGATCCTATTGCCGAGAGGGTAAAAAGTAAAGCTGCAAGTATGAGCCCATTTTTACGTCCAACCTTAAGACTTATAAAACCTCCCAGAGAACCACCAATTATACATCCCACCAGGGCACTGGAAATGGTAAACCCTTTAAGCGAATTTGCAGTTTCCTCGTTCATTTCCACTGGTTGGTTGAAAACAAAATATAAAGCTACACCTGCACCCACAAACATAATGGCTGAATATATGGTACCCTTATTCCTGCCAAACATTTTTAATAAAATACCACTGATGGCTATTCCAACAATAATAACTACAATTACCAGCGTAATTCTGTATTGCAATATTACGGTTGTTGCTCTTGCGGAATCTTCCAGAAGGGTGTCTATAAAAAATGATTGCAGAGATTTTACAGCTCCTGAAATAACTGCTGTATCATATCCGAATAACAAGCCACCAAGGGTAGCTACCAGCGTTATTCCGAATATGAAGAATTTATTACCATGTGTTTTTTCCATAGTATGAAGTTTAATGCCGGCAGTTGAGACTGCCGGCATATGATTTGTCTGTTAGATGTACATATTGATGATACTTTCATATAGCTCCTGCTTGCCACTGATTTGCTTTGGTTCGCCATTTTTGGCAGCCAAATCGCGAAGATTTTCAAGCGTAAGCGCTCCTTTTTCAAATTTGGCTCCCTCGCCGCTGTCAAATGAAGCATAGCGTTCCTTGCGCATTTTTTTATAATCAGATGTTGTAAGAATTTCATTTGCAATGATGAGTGCACGTGCAAAAACATCCATTCCGGAAACATGTGCAATAAAGATATCATCAAGATCAGTAGAGGCGCGGTGTGTTTTGGCATCAAAGTTTATTCCACCGGAAGTAAATCCGCCGGCTTCAAGAATAACGAGCATAGCCTCAACGGTTTCATAAATATTTATGGGGAACTGATCGGTATCCCAGCCGTTTTGGTAATCACCCCTGTTGGCATCAATACTTCCAAAAAGTCCGTTATCTGCAGCTACCTGCAATTCATGCTGGAACGTATGGCCGGCTAATGTGGCATGGTTTACCTCAATGTTCATTTTAAAATCGCCTGCCAGACCGTATTTATTAAGAAATCCAATTACGGTGGCTGTGTCATAATCATACTGATGTTTGGTAGGTTCCATAGGTTTTGGCTCAATAAAGAAGGTGCCTTTAAATCCGTTTTTACGGGCGTAATCTTTGGCCATGTGTAAGAATTTTGCCAAATGTTCCTGTTCACGTTTCATATCGGTATTGAACAAAGACATGTAGCCTTCTCTGCCACCCCAAAAAACATAATTTTCACCACCCAATGCAATAGTGGCATCCAAAGCACCCTTAACTTGTGAGCCGGCATATGCAATAACATTAAAGTCAGGATTGGTAGCTGCGCCATTCATGTACCGGGGATTAGAAAATACATTGGCCGTACCCCATAACAGTTTCACACCTGAATCTGCCTGCTTTTGTTTGGCATAATCCACAATTGTCTGCAGTCGCTTTTCAGATTCCGCAACCGTTTTTCCTTCATCAATAAGGTCAAAATCATGAAAACAGTAATAAGGCACACCTAATTTTGTGATAAATTCAAAGGCAGCATCCATTTTGTTTCTTGCCCTGTCTTCAGCAGTATCGCCTTTTGCCCATGGAAATCTTTGGGTTCCGGGACCAAACGGATCACCACCGGTACCACAGAAGGTATGCCAGTAGGCTACAGCAAACCGAAGGTGCTCTTTCAGGGTTTTTCCTGCTACCACTTTATTTTCATCGTACCAACGAAAAGCCAGCGGATTTTTAGACTCCGGACCTTCGTATTTTATTTTGTCAATTCCCGGAAAATATTCCGTATTTCCTTTTAAGACACTCATAATGTTGAATTTTTAAGATTAATAGTATTATATAAATGTTTGCAATGTTGTGAGCCAGTTCTGATAAGCCTGCTCGTATTCTTTTGTTTTTGAACCATCGGGTGTAACTTCTTCCAGCTTTTTTAGCGAACGGAATGCTTCTTCAAATGTACTGTAAATGCCGGCACCAACACCAGCACCACGAGCAGCACCATGCGATCCGTCTGTATCATACAATTCCAGGGTAGCACCGGTAATACCTGCAAGTGTTTCCCGGAATACGGGACTAAGAAACATATTGGCTTTTCCTGCTCGGATTACTTTTGTATCAATGCCTGTGGTTTTCATAATATTCATTCCGTAATGAAAGGAAAACACAATACCTTCCTGCGCTGCCCGGTATATATCAGCTGTGCTGTGGATGTTAAAATTCAGGTTACTAAAGTGGCAACCGGTTTCTTTATTCAATAGCACACGTTCTGCACCATTTCCGAAAGGCAATACACTCATCCCTTTGCTACCGATGGGGACATTTGCAGCCAGTTCATTAATCTCTTCATAACTGATATCCGAGTAAGCAAGATTTTTACGTATCCATGAATTTAAAATTCCTGTGCCGTTTATGCAAAGCAAAACACCCAGGCGTTGTGCCTCTTTTGTGCTATTTACATGAAGAAAAGTGTTTACACGTGACTCCGGGTCGAACTTAACTTCGTCGCTAATTCCATAAACCACACCGGAAGTACCAGCAGTTGCAGCAATCTCTCCCGGATTTAGCACGTTCAGTGAAAATGCATTGTTGGGTTGGTCTCCTGCCCTGTATCCAATAGGTGTACCTGCAGACAAACCCATTTCTTCTGCTGC
>JBEPYD010000395.1:0-4453 GCA_041641575.1 Bacteroidales bacterium | reverse complement strand
ATCCGGACTAAAATGAACTTTCCATATATTCCCTTCTGTGGCCCCTGTTTCTGAAGCGTTTCCATCTGCGGCAAAATAACCGGGAACAGTGTATGTTTTTTCACCATTTGTAAAAGTGGCCTCCAATTTATAATTGAGGAACGGATTGGGGAAATCATTCTCGGAAACAGAAGGTCCTTCCATTTCGAGTGTTATTTTATGCCATTTTTTCTGTTCACCTTTAATCTTTATCTTTTCTTGTTGCCCAAACATAAGCTGTATTGCGCCAAGGAATATGAGAGAAAAGAATATCTTTTTACCGGGAAAAATTTTCATTGTGTGTAGGTTTTAATTTTAAGTACTATCCTTATTTTAGTGGTTAAATATTTTTACAGAACCTAAAATACTGTTTAAATATAGTTGTAAATGTGGTTGAAATATGGTTTAAATGTTGCTTTTTTTGATTGTCGCAATATAGTTGCTCATTTTTGCCGATAGTTTTTTTGCCTTTTTCGAAATATTTTCAAATGCATCCTTCTTTAGGTATCCTAATTCAAAAGCTATCTCTGTTTGGCAAACAATTTATATTAAAGAGCTGTAAGATATTAATAAAATGTATTTTCTCCTGGTAACCATTCCTGCTTGTTCCTTCTGCAATCTTAGAGGCAAAAACTGCTGCTTTATTTATTTGCTGTACAAGAGCATACTTTTCATCTGGGGAAAAGAACTGCTTAACTTATAAATATCCTTTACCAACTCTTTTGAAAGCTGAAAAATATCCAGCTTCTGAAATCAAAAAAACAACATATAATCTAAGTTAAACTGTTGCTCAGATCCTGGTATTTTACCGGCGAAGGAGGCATATAATTGTATTTTGTATACAAAAATAGGAATATAAATTCCAAAAACATATACGCGATAGGAATTATTGTTTTTGGAATAAGCTTTAGTATTCATCGCTATTTTTGAAACACTATGAAGAAAAGTTGAAAAAAGTATTTATACTGCATGTAAATAAAATACGTTTTCCACTTAACCGGTAGAAGTCCTTTATTTTATTAGCACTCCAGCGTATAAGCAATTTTGTATAAATATACATCTAACGATATTGGTAAAAATTTTTATTAACTGGGCTTGATTTTAATCAAAATAATTTATAATATTGGTAACGCGTAATGTATAAGATGTTTTACATGGATGGAAAAATTTTGATATTAGTTTCAGTGATATAGACTAAATCATATATCAATTTGGGCAGGTTACAAGATTTATTGATAACAAGTTTAAGTAGTTACAATGAATAAAAAGTTAACATATATTGTGCATAAACACAATGTTCTTTTTGGACTCATAAACACAATGTGTTTATGGATTCGTTGGCAATAATAGCAAGACGAGAGATAAGCCGAAAATCTTTAAGAGTAGGTATAACTAAAAAATTTGTAGTATGAAAAAAGTAAAAATTATTTTCGTTTCAGTAGTAATGTTGATTACTCCATTCTTTTATCAATGTCAAAAAGGAGATATAGACAAAACTGAGACACCTAAGGATTATTTATCTAATGATTACATTGTTGACCTTGAAACTTTAAGCGGATTTTATTCAGTTGCGATTCAAAATACTAAGCTAAAAAGTAGTTTGAAAAATTCTGAATTGATAATCTCTGAAATTGAAAATCAAGTTGCTAAAAAGTGCAGTGAATAATTTGGCGGAGAATTTGATGCTGAATATACGAAATTGAAAGATTTGACAGATGTAAAACAGCTTAAATCCACAAAAACAGAAGAGTATCTGCTTTCAGATTATGCTAAAAGTCTTTATTTCGAGATTGAAGATAATATTGATAGTCTTTTTGACGAGGAATCTACTCCGTCTAATGAAGAAATGCAGAAAGCAATAACTAATAAATTAATGTTTTATCAAGGACAAATTTCTAATGATGTAAATTTGTCAGTTGACGAAAAAACATACCTGATAAATTCTATTCAGAGTCAAATCATTATGTTGCCTACGACTTTTGAAGTAGCTGATTTACTATTTCAAAACATTGATGATGAATTAAAAAGCGCAATGTTAAAAAAGGGCTGGCTTAAAAAGACCTGGAAGAAAGTAAAAAGATTTGTTGGTGTTGTTGCAGAATACGGATTAATTGGATATGTAGGAAGTGGTGGAAATGGATATGCGGGTATCGGAGGGCTTGTTGTAGGGCTTGGTGCTGCCATTTATTGCGAGATAGAAGGATATAATCATTGTGTTTGCAGTCCAGTAGGCTGTTTCATTAGTGAACTGTAATAAAAACAATGAAATTTTAGTTTTGCTATTATTGCTTTTTATGAATATTAAATAACATAAAAAATGACACGAATTATTAATTTTATGACAATAGCTATTTTGGGATTTATTTCTATAGATGCTAATTCTCAAATTTTAGTTAAAAATGTTTATAACAATAAACAAATTGAAATCAACACAAATGATAGGATTAAGTTAGTATTTGAAACCGACAAAAAATTTAATGGATTTTATGATTTTGTTGTACACGGAAAAAATAAAGATTTTAAAACGGGGAAATTAAAATTATTTAATGATAATATCATTGTTGTTCAATCAGGTTTGTTTAGCAAGATGGATACCATACAAATTAATAATATACATACTATTAATAGATTTAATCCATATGTGCGAGCAGGAATAACTATCGTGACAAGTGCTGGGTTAGTGTTGGTTTTAACTAGTACTTCAATTGTTGACTCACCTCTAATTTTAGGGTATGCGTTGGCTGGAATATGGGGTATAACTTTAGCCGATGATTTAATTGTATATCCACATAAAAATATAAAAAGGGAAAAATGGATAATTGAAGTAAAATAGCTACTATTGCCAACAAAGCATCAAACCCAATACCCGCAGGTGTTTCATAGGATACTGATGAAGTTAAATGAAAATTTCGTACTTTTCTGAAAAGACTGTGGAAGCGGCTACTGGGTTTATGCCGAACGTTATGGGCAATTACCCCTATCGTTTCAGATAGATGGGTTTTTCGCAAATGCTAGCATGGTTTACCTTAAAATTCAAGAATGGTTTCATTATATAAATAACTTATATTCATACAACTATATTTATCGTAATTCGGAATAAAATGAGGAATGAGAGTTAAGACAAAAATGAAATACGAAAATCTATTGCTCATAAAATTTCAGTTCTGGTAGCTCTCCTCTCGGGAGCAAAGGATTAATAATTAGGTAATATTTCTTTTAGAAAGAAGAATACAGACTTTGAATAATTATTTATCACACATAAAATCAATTAATTATGAAAAAAGCAATTTCTATAATTTCAATAATTCTATTTGTACTTGTTTTATCAATTCCTCAAAAGGCAAATGCTTTAGCAATTAACTGTGGATGTGCTAAACTAAAACGCGCATTACAAGCCGATGGTGTTTATAACCAAGAAGATGCTGAAGCAGTAGCTGATTGTCATGGAGGATTTACAATCAAAGTATGTCTTTTTTAATTAGTTTCAATTTGAAGTGGCAGGATTAAATGCCACATCACAATAAATTTTCATTTTATGAGAAATTCTTTAATGTTGATAGTTGTATCTTTTTTTCTATCATGCAGTTGCAGCAACGATGAAAATCATTTTAATGACAAAAAGATCGTATTAATTGATAGTTTAACGATTAAAAATCACAGTATAGATAAGCTTCCTGAGGTTTTTAAAAGTACTCAGCTTTTTTTAAATAAAGAAAAGCAGCAAATTATTCAGAGAGATACTATTAATGGGCAAATCCAAAATTATAATTTCTCCCATCTCTTAAGTCATATTTTGAACTTAAAAGCCTTTAAAGATAGCTTATTATTTATAGATGGCATACCAAACTTTATTATTTTAAACTTAGAGGACGGAGAGTATGACGTAATTTTTAAAAATATGGATATGACAAGTAACCCAATCATAAGCAATGATAATTTCTATATTTCCGGTATTAACTTTCAATTAGACACTCCTCGTTTTTCACTAAATGTTATAGATTTCTATGAACAACAAATAATTCCAATCAGTATATGTGAGATAGAACCAAAAATGGAAATTGAAGATTTCTTGTTAACAGGACATTTAATTCAGACCAAAAACAGGCTGATTTTTATTTATGATTGGCTTGCTGAATATTATATTTTAGATAAGACAAATGAACAAATATTAAAAAATGATTTTCTCCCCTTGATGGGTGATAATA
This sequence comes from Bacteroidales bacterium, assembly GCA_041641575.1. Classification (GTDB taxonomy): domain Bacteria; phylum Bacteroidota; class Bacteroidia; order Bacteroidales; family JBEPYD01; genus JBEPYD01. Next base: position 230 of record JBEPYD010000395.1, on the reverse strand, counting down.
AAAAGTTTGAAAACAAAGGGTCTAAGCCTGCATATTATCAAGCATACAGTGCAACTGTATATAATGATAGCCTAATTTTTATATTACGAGAGGTGGATTTTGAAACAGTCAACCCTGATTCACCCAAGGAAAAAGCTGTTATTTCCACCTTAAGGAAAAGAATTCATGTTTTTAATGAAAATATGGAATTGAAAAATAGTTTTCTTTTACCAAATAAAGCTACTCAAATT
>JBEPYD010000394.1:0-4474 GCA_041641575.1 Bacteroidales bacterium | reverse complement strand
AGTTTTGAAATAGAATGATATATTCACAGAAACCCAGAGTGAGGATATTGTTAGTGTTTAAAAATACGAGGAACTGCTGCAAATGATCATCCCCTGGAGATAGTAATGATTATGCCTGGCTATAAAACCCGGACGCTGATACTCTATTCATGAGAGTATCTATTCACCGCATCCTATATGTAACTTTCAATACTCAAATATAAATCTTAAATTTACCTTTTTATGAGATGTATTTAATTGTTTTCTGTATTGAAATTGTACATTAGAAATATGGTCTGTATCCGCTGCCAAATGGTAGTTAAGAGCGAACTTGAGAAACTCGGAGTGGAATTTGTGTACGTGAAAATCGGAGAAGCGGATATCATCGGAGATCTTGAACCAGAAAAGCTGGCTCAACTGGATGTTGAACTAAAAAAGTCAGGTTTGCAACTGATGGATAACCGGAAAAGTGTGCTGGTAGAAAGGATCAAGAGTGCCATCATTGAACTGGTGCATTATACAGAAGACCAAATCAAAGTTAACCTCTCTGATTATCTCAGTGATAAATTGAAATATGATTACACCTATCTGGCAAATCTTTTTTCAGAGGTGAAGGGTATTACCATTGAAAAATTTTACCTCACCCATAAAATAGAAAAGGTGAAAGAGCTCATTGTTTACGACGAACTTAATCTTTCTGAAATTGCTTACAAAATGCACTACAGCAGCGTTGCTCACTTATCTAATCAGTTTAAAAAGATAACCGGACTAACGCCCTCTCATTTTAAAAAACTGAAAAACAAAAGGCGGGCAACCCTTGAGGATATTTAGATATGTTGAAAAATATCGTAAAAGTTCCGCACATAAGCCGATAAGGATAAGCTGCATAAATACCGCGAGCTACAATATACTTTGTATTCTTTAGGAGTTTAGTGACTTATTTTATGATATTAATCAGGCTTTTTTTAAAAATCATAAAGCTTTAATTAGTGGCTGTCCATAAAGTCTGGTGTTTGGATTATAATGTTCGATAACAAGGCTTGCGAAGCCCCAAAATGCGGAGTTTACTGATGTAAATGAGCAATTTTGGGGCGAGCATAACGAAGTTAGCGGATATTATGGACAAACACTAATTAATCCCCTTTTTGCTTTTTAAAAAATTTAACTAATGAAGCAAAGCTGTTTTTAATTTTATTCACCATATTTTTAATCTGAACTTCCATACTTATGTTCTCCTTACTGTTATGATCACCAATCAATAATGCCACTGGTTTTAACTGCTCATAATGTTCACAAACGGTTTTAAACATAGCAGCAAAGGGCAAAAACAGTATCATACCGGCTATACCCCAGACCGAAGCCCCGATAATAATACTAAGCAGAACTGTAAGCGCATTAACATTCAGACTTCTGCCAACAATTCGTGGACTCAGGTAATTGCTCTCTACTGACTGAACCACCCAGAACAAGATTATTACCGCTATCGGCCGCCAAAAAGATTCATAGGCCAGGAACGCGTACAAAACGGGTATGGCCGCCCCTATTAACGTCCCAATATAAGGTACAATGGCTAAAATACCGGCTAAAAATCCAAAAAGAAAGGGATTGTCAATTCCAATGATTAAAAGTCCCAGACTATTGGCCAGTCCAAGAATTGTCATTAAAACCAACATGCCAAGCAAATATTTTTTCCCAACCATCTGAACCTTCTTGAACATTTTAAAGGCATAATCGCGTTTGTTGAGTGGATAGAAGCTGGTAAACGCATGTAAAAGGCTACTTCTGTATATAAGCAATAAAAACGTAAAAATAATTACAGAAACAAGGCCCCCAATAAATGATGCGGTATTGTTAAAGGTTTTGCTCACCAACAGCCCGCCCGATTCACTAAACCAATTTTTAAGTTGGTTTATCAGTTCTCCCTCTTCAATATCTTGTATAGAGCTGAAGTTATTATTTAGAAATAATGTGGCTTTTGTAAATACCTGAAGGATTTTCTCCTGAAAATCAGAAACTTTGGTAGACAGGTTAATGATTTGAGTTGAAAAAAGGAAAATTCCTGCTGCCAACAAAAGGATAACACCCAAAATTGCCAGAAAAGCAGATAAAATCCTACCCAACCCCCATTTTTCAAATTTTTTGGCTACAGGAAATAAAATAAATGATATGAGCAATGCAAAAGCCAGTGGCATAAGCACAGGTTTAGCAAAAACCAGAACAGCAAATAGCCCAAAAGCACTGGAAATTACATAAAAAATATTCTTAAAAGAGAGTTTCATGATGTACGATGAATGATAAACAAGGTAACTAAGGTATTACATATATGTTAGAAAAATCAACTATTGTAGAGAATAATATTGCCGGTAGTTTTAATTTCGAAAAAATTCAAAATAATTTATAAGGCTTGTAATAGTAGGTGTTAAAAAAGCTATTACTGAACAGGGAAAAGCTGTCTGCACAAAGCCAGTACATGATGTATGTGTGAATGTTGTAAGTATTACTTGCAATAATGTAAGATGCTATTGTGCTGCTTGCATTACCTTTATTTAAAATAATCCAATATTTAAGTAAAGGATTATATTTGTTTGAGGTGGAAAAAGGATTTACCTGCTTTATTGCTGAAACCAGGTAATTTTTACACGGATAAAAATATCTTCAGAATCAATTAAAGCATCTACCTTCATTGGGTAAAAAATGTGTTACGATATTTACTAAAAACAAGCCTTCAAAAGTCAATAAAGTTTTAAAAATATCTGTGTATGTGTATTCCAACCCAAACCATATAAAAGCTGTTTTATTATTATTTGTGAGAAAATAATAGCTTTTGAAGAAGGTATATATAACCCATACACATTTTACAACTTAAAAAAGTTAATAAATATTCATAAAATCGTGTATATGGCAATTGTTAACATATGCTTAAACTGCAGGTTCTTATTATCTTTGCACCTTTAAACCCATATTATAGAAAAAAATGATCTATTTCTTTGAAAAAAATCAGGAGCAAGTTGTATTTGCCGTTGAAGCTTTTGAGCTTAATCCGGAAGATTTTGAAAAATTATCCTGGCTTTTCAGCGATGCAAAACATATTGACAAAGAACAACTTACCGGTTATTTCCGCGCTCCCCGCAAAGAAATGATCACCCCCTGGAGTACTAATGCTGTGGAGATAACCCGCAATATGGGTATCCAAAATATCAACCGTATAGAGGCTTTTACCAAAGTTAAAGACGAAAAAGCCCCGCACGATCCCATGTTGCAAGTTATCATTAAAGATCCCGGCCAGGAGGTGTTTAAAATTGACCGCAAGCCAGAGTCCATTCTGGAAATTGATGATATCGCTGCATACAACCAGCAGGAAGGTCTTGCCCTAAGCAAAGAAGAAATAGAATACCTGGAGGAGGTAAGCCAAAAACTAAACCGTAAACTTACCGACAGTGAAATATTTGGATTCTCCCAGGTAAACAGTGAACATTGCCGGCATAAGATTTTTAATGGTGCTTTTGTCATTGACGGTGAAGAAATGACACTGAGCCTTTTTGACCTGATTAAACTTACAACAAAAAGAAACCCCAACCGCGTTATTTCTGCCTACAAGGATAACTGCGCCTTTTTTCAAGGCCCCCTGGCAGAGCAATTTGCCCCTGTCAGCAGCGATAAACCTGACTTTTTTAAGGTTAAAGATATTGAAACGGTTCTGTCGCTTAAAGCAGAAACCCATAATTTCCCTACCACAGTTGAGCCTTTTAATGGTGCAGCCACGGGTACAGGAGGTGAAATACGCGACCGTGTGGGAGGAGGTAAAGGAGCCATTCCTTTGGCAGGCACAGCAGTTTATATGACAGCTTATCCCAGAACAGAACCCAACCGGCCCTGGGAGAAAGATATCCCTGCACGCAAGTGGTTATATCAAACCCCTGAAGATATCCTGATAAAAGCCTCTAACGGAGCAAGCGATTTTGGAAACAAGTTTGGACAGCCCCTTATCTGCGGAAGCTTGCAAACATTTGAACATGAAGAAGGTAACAAAACCTTTGGCTTTGATAAAGTGATAATGCTTGCCGGCGGTATTGGTTTTGGCAAAAAAGCCGACAGCTTAAAAGACAGCCCGCAAAAAGGCGATAAAGTAGTGCTCCTGGGTGGAGACAACTACCGCATTGGTATGGGCGGAGGTGCTGTTTCCTCAGTAGCAACCGGAGAATATGCCAATGCTATTGAATTAAATGCAGTGCAGCGCTCGAACCCTGAAATGCAGAAACGTGCCGTAAATGCTATCCGGGCGCTGTCTGAAATGGACGAAAATCCTGTAGTTTCTATTCATGACCATGGTGCCGGAGGCCATCTTAATTGCCTCTCCGAACTGGTAGAGGAAACCGGGGGTGAAATTGATATGTCCGAACTACCCGTCGGTGACCCTACCCTGTCTGCAAAAGAACTAGTGGGCAATGAATCGCAGGAGCGCATGGGACTGGTAATGAAGAAAAAACACATTGAT
>JBEPYD010000393.1:0-4477 GCA_041641575.1 Bacteroidales bacterium | reverse complement strand
TTAAACAACAGTGCAGCCATGACAGCCCTGTTGCTTGAAAAAGGGGCCGATGCCGATGCAAACATCAATTTTTCAGATACCCCATATTCACTGGCTCAATTCAGCACAAATGATACCATAAAGCAATTGTTAAAAGATTATGGGGGTAAGAAAAACTATATTCCACGCTTTGAATACTTAACTGTTGGATTTGATTACGAAGTGAACAATGATCAATTTATCAGCATGCGCACAGGTTTCAGAGATACAAAACTAAACTCAGCACTTGAAGTTGAGTTCGGGTTGCGGCCGGGAACGGAAAAAATTATGGTAAATCCCAAATCAGATCTGGTGTATCAATACCTGGAAAGAAGGTACCTTATATCGGTTAACCTTACCAAATTTTTTATACTTAAAAAATATAGCCAGAGCAATAAAATAGAAGCCTTTGTAAATGCCGACGGAGTTTTTACTTATGGCTCATACCGGGGCTCCACCAGAAGTGCCAAAAGTCTTTACCTTTTTTCTCCCGGTGCCGGGCTAAATTACCATATCGGTTTTTTGGATTTACGTGCCGGTTATAAATATCAGGAATTCAACGTGCATGATATTTCCCCGCATTGGCTAACCCTGGGCATGACTTTTAATTTTGGATTGAGAAAAAAAGGATTTCGCAAACCTGAACCATACTGGTTCGAGTAGTAAAAACTTTGGCTGTATTAAAAAACATAGAAAATGTATAATAAAAATGGAAAATATTAGAAATTTCGGTCTCATTTTCGTTCTCTTGGCACTAATTACCTTACCGGGATGCGGGGAAGATCCGCTGAATTTAATAGTAGACTGCAGTGAATGTTACCAGCAAGAACCCGATAGCGCTGAACTGATCCTTGATTTTACCATAAATGAGGTATATGATAGTGTGCCATTCACTATTTACCGTGGTAAAGTAGAAGATGGAAACATTGAATTTGCAGATACAGCTACCGCCGGCACCTGGTATGTTTATGTTCCGGTGAACAAATTCTATTCCGTAGAAGCAAAATATAAATCAGGCAATAAAACAATAATTGCCATTGACGGAGAAAAACTCCGTACCCGCCTTGTTGTAGACGAATGCGACCGGGAATGCTATGTTATCAGAGATGGTAAATATGATTTAAAATTGAAGGAATAAGTGATATGTAGCACATATTCTACTATTTCTTAATAATGTTAGCAATTCTTTTTCTAATTTTTTCCTGGCAAATTCATCTTGCATCCTCAGTTTCAGGTATGCCATTCCATCCATCTTTAAAAGATTGGGTTGTATCCTCCCAGTCAACAATGGCTTCTATCAAAAATAAGGTTAATAAACCCAGCAAAAAAAAAGCTACATCTCTTTTGGTAATTTTCATAATTCGCGATTTATTATATTTAAGAAGAATTCAGATTAAATTTCCTTTTAATAAAATGATGGTGAGGTACTATCAATATTTAGCCATTATACTTTTATCACAATATTCCCTTTCAATTTATCAAAACCAGCACATCCCTAAAGCAATGGCCATAATTCCGGATATTTATTAAATCTTTCTACATAACTGTGCATTGTATTTACGAAAGCCTCAGCTGCCTGGTAAGGATCTCCAATTTTATTGCCATAAGAAGCAATGGGACCGGAATAATGCCGGTCTAAAAGCACGGCTAAAATATATGCCATATCAATCTCACCCAGATCAAACCGGGTTCCTCTGTAGGTACCGTCTTTAAAGGTAATCAGGTTGCTCATGAGCACATATTGCAGGTTTTGATATTCCGAAATAGAGAATAGGTCCTGAATGGTTCCTGCATTTGAATTTAAATACCAGTGATGTACAGCCCAGGCCGGGGTAACATATCTTGCACTTGCTTTTTTTAAGAGTTTAACCGCTGCCACAGGCGTATCAGCTACATAGTAAGAGTGTGGGTATAACTGACCTTTGATGTTATGTTCAACACAGGCTTGCTCAAAGTGTGTGAGCATTTTCTCTGCTCTTTCCCAATGCCGGTCTTCTGCCAGTGCTGAACCACTTTCACTCACGTTCTCTCCCTTTAATTCACCATGGCCTTGCAGCGCAATATTAATATACGAGAGGCCTGCTTCTTTTCCCATCCTTGCCAGGAGATGTATGCTTTCTATCGTTTGATCCAACTTGTGCACATCATAATCAACCACGCCAAAGGCCAGAAAATAAGCCCCATTGTGCTGTAAACCCGACGTTACCAATGCATCCAGCTCTTTTTGAAATTTTTCGGAGGCAGGATCCAGTGTAACAAGTTCCATCCCCTGGTATCCTGCTGCCTTTGCCGCATTAATCCGGGCTTTTATGGAATAATTGGTACCCTTTCCATTATGAAAACCATCGAGCATAATTAATGGATTATCCAAACTATATTTCCCATGACCATCTCTGGTTCTACTGGCTTGCCCCGCTGGCATCAGGGTTAACCCGGGAAGCATACCCAGCGAAGCTGATATGCCAAGGGTGTTTTTTACAAAGGATCTTCTGGGATTGGTTTTCTTTCTCATAGCTAAAATCCCATTAGTTGTCTTACTTTATCAGAATTATCCTTAGTGGTCAAATGCTCAAGCAACAATAATGCAACATTTATTGCTGTATAAGGATTCCATGAAGTAATTATATTGTCATCTACCACAACAGGTTGGTTTATCACCGTTACCCCAAATTCTTTTAAGGCTTCACGCCGGACAGCGCTATCATAAGTTGTTCCTTTCTTTTCCTTCAAAATACCACTTTTTGCCACCGGTAAAGCGCCAACGCAAATTGATGCGATTATCTTATCATTTACTTTAAACTCCCGAATTAAATTCAGAAATTTATCATTATAGGCATCATTATAATAACCATAAACCTCAAATCCACCTGGAATCGCCAGTGCATCAAAATCTGAAACCTCAATCTCATTTGGTATAAAATCAACTATAAATTTCTGGTCAAAAGAACTTTTAATTTCTTTTTTCAATCCGCATGTATATAGTTGGGTAGAATTATCTCCATGAACGAGGTTCCATCCAATAACATCAATAAATACACTTGCTTCAAATACCTCAAATCCTTGTGCTAATAATAACAATACTTTTTTCATATTTAATCCATTTTCATTTTATCAGGAATCTCATTTATCTGGCAGCGATGAACTATTCAATAATTCAATCCTTATCCAAAAACAAACACCATATTTGTGGGTAAATATAATAAAAAGATGAGTGTTATTATCAGAGCTATTTTGTGCAGTCGTAAACCATTTTCACACCTTCAGGTAACTACTGAAAATGCAAATGTTTATGAATTAATTCAAAGAGATTTTCTTTTTGAATAGGTTTTGAAATAAAATCATCAAAACCATTTTTTAGTGCCAATTGTTTATCAGATTCTGCTGAATATGCTGTTTGAGCAATAATCGGGAGGTCCGGGCAATTTTCTTTTATCTTTTCTGTTGCTTCATGTCCATTCATTACCGGCATCTTAATATCCATTAAAATAACGTCAATACTTTTATTATTTATGCAAATATCAACTGCTTCCTTCCCATTCTTTGCATGTATAATTTTATAATAATTTTTTGTTTCATTCTCAAATAATGCTTCAAGATACAAGAAATTCACTTGTTCATCCTCTACAATAAGAATAGTATGTTCTTCCTTTGTTAAAGGGATGTTCGAAATGTTGTTATTTACGTCCGCAGCGGTTGAACCTGCAGGTTTGTATGGCAAATTGATGGAAAAAGTTGAGCCTTTTCCTTTCTCTGATTCAAGAAAAATACTTCCTCCTAAAAGCCCTGCATTTTCTTTGGAAATTGACAGCCCTAATCCCAGGCCACCATGAGTGCGCGAGATTTCCTTATTTTCCTGAGAGAAACGTTCAAAAATTATCTTGTGGTTTTTAGGTGATATGCCAATTCCGGTATCTTTCACATATATTATTAAATTTTGTTTTTCCACTTTATAGCCAAACTCAATAAAGCCCTCGTTTGTGAATTTTAAGGCATTCTCAAGTAAATTGCCCAATATTTTATTCAGTTTTGTTCTGTCAGAAATAATGAAGCTTTTGTCTGCATGCAGGTCCTTTTTGAGATAAATAGGAATATTTCGTTCTTTCGCTTTTAAGCTAAAAATTGAAAATAACTCCATCATCAAATCATTCAAACTAAAAGCTGTTTCTATGATCTTATCCTGCTTTGTTTCAAGGGTAGCTATTTCAAGTATATCATCTATTATCCTTAGAAGCTGATGACTACTACTTTGAACAATTTTCGAATAATAGCTCCGTTTTTCATCCGATACATTAGGTTTATCAAGCATTTCTGAGAAACCGATGATGCCATTCATGGGGGTGCGAATCTCGTGAGACATGTTGTTCAGAAATTCTGTTTTCAAGCGGTTAGCTTCTTCGGCTTTTTCTTTGGCAGCAATTAATTCCAAATCTAATTTTTTCTGTAAAGTAATATCCTGAGC
>JBEPYD010000392.1:0-4479 GCA_041641575.1 Bacteroidales bacterium | reverse complement strand
GATCCAAAATATTTGGTTTGTAAAAGTTAATTAAAGCTGGCACGGGCATCTTGTTTCCTGCTCTTTCCTGTTCGCCCCGGCTGGAGTATATGTCCGCGCCTGTGCCTCATCCAAAACAAAGCGCAGGGCTCTCCGTTCATGTCCTTTCATTTAAACTGAAACAAACTTCCTTTGAACATGCATTGTCTCGAAATGTTAACTTTTTATAACTATTTGATTTAATTTATATGCGGAATCTAATCCTCGTGCTGATATTTCTGTTACCTTCCTGTTCCCGTGTTTTCTTTGTTGACAACACCCGCTTATTACCTGCCCCTGAAGAACCTGTTGAGATAGGTTTTAAAAGCCACCGGGGATTGTTATTTATAGAAGCCTCCATTCACGGGGAGAAAGGGCTCTTCCTTTTCGATAACGGGTTTTCTCATAGTGCGGTAAATCCCGCATTTGCTGAAAAGGCCGGTATTATTTTCGACAAAGAAGTTGAACTAAACGATGCCCATAACCGCAGGGTTCACATACCAAAGGCAACTCTTGATACGCTGCAAATCCGTGATCAAACATTTGTAAACACCATGGTGTACCAAATTGATACCGACAATTTTCTGCCATGTTATACGTTTGATGGCATTATTGGCGCCTCCATCATCAATGAAATAAACTGGAAAATTGATTTTGATACACAAACAATGTTGCTTTCCTCCATTCCTTTTCCCCAAACCGGCACAGAGCTGCGGGTAACTTTCCTGGAAAACAACACCGCTACCCTTCCTTTAACCATGGAAAAAGAAGAATTCAATACAAAAATAGATTTCGGTAAAACCGGGAATTTCCAGGTCAGGCAAGCACTTGTGCAGGAAACTTTTAAAGGCCAAAAGGTAGCTGAAAACTATGGGGTTACCTCTTTCTCCACACATGGGCCGGGTGAACTGGAAACCACCTATAATCTGGCAGCAGAAAAAACCCTTTTTTATGATGAAGCGGCCCTGCCATTACCGGCAAAGGTAAGAATTTCAGAAGACCTGAAATATGAAGCCTATCTGGGTATGGGATATCTGCGTAAATACAATCCACTGGTAATCAATTCCACACTGGCAACATATATTCTGCCAGATACTGAAACTTCCGCCACACCGGAGTACGAACCAACTTATGGCATTGTTATTTATAAAACGCGTGATGGTAAATGGCGCATTATCCAAAAGAATGCTAAAGATCCGGTATTGAAAAATGTAGAGGTAAATGATGAAGTTAATTCTATTGATGATAAGCCGCTCAACGAATTTACCCTATGCGAATATCAGGGATATATAAAAAACAAGCTGGCAAATAAAGACACTGTTGTTTTAATGATTAAAGGTCACACGGAAAGCTTGTCCCTTACACCACGGAAACCTACTGAAACTATTTTTGATTAAAAAATCCGTGGGAATAATCTCATCAATTGACTACATGTGTCATCAGGCAGCTCTGCATACTGCAAGAAAACTCAAACAGTTCATAAGCAAACGACTATTTAATAGTTGGCCTAAAAAAACAGGTGAAGCCAAAAGCATTCACCTGTCCTTCATCATCCTACACATAAAACATACAATCTATTGCACTTTTTTTTAAAAAAATGATCTACAATAAATGTTAGAATAATTGGTATATTAATCTCAGAGAAAATGATAAATCATATCTTTTGCGATACGTAAGGTAATAATTGGGTATCTCGGCATAATTATATACTCCGTAATCCCTAAAATATTCATTAAGGTAGTCCATATCATTTTTGGAGAAGAAATAATTTGCCGAAGCATTAAAATCGAGCCTGAGTTGTGGTGAAATAAAATATTCAACATTAACAGTGGCAGCTGTTCTGATGCCCTGTCCATTAAAATTAGAACCATTTTCATCACTTTTGTCCTCACCCATTAAATTAAGATATTCAGCACCGTACTGAAAGCTCATAAACGTACGGGTATTTGGATAATACCCCAGCTTTTGACTGGCTCCTAACTTCAGATGTGGGATATTTATTTCCTCTTCATCAAAATCATCCTCCTTCTCTTTGGTATTTATCACTCCAAAATATCCGTACCCTGTTATGGTATTCTGCCATTGCAGATTGATGGGCTTTTCATATACGTATTCCATCCCTCCTGCCAGAAGTATGCTTTGTCTTGTAATGTCTGCCTCAGTTGTATCTCTATCATATTCCAGGGTATAGTTGTCGGAATAATACTTATACCCCGGATAAAAAGCCAGGGCAAAACGGCTTCCAGCATTTCGGGTAGGATACCCGCCATAAAGCCAGAAATCATTCATGGTAGCAAAATATCGTGCATCCCGTTCTGTAAACTGATAATTGGCCTGAAGAAAAGAATCAATGGCTTCAAGTTCATACATTCTTCGGATACGTTGGTCGAAGAAGCGTTTGTTTTTGAGATTTGCTATCAAGTCAGCAAATGCTGTTACATCCTCATCATCTTTTGTATCTACCAGCCTGTTAGCTTCTTTAAGCGCATTTAAAATAAAAATGGCATGCCGTACATCGTTCACCCTTTCTATCCTGCCTTTTCCTATTTTTAAAGGTATTACACCATAGAGGCTATGTTCATCAGATTCTGAATTATATTCATTCAGTTTACGGTAATAATCATTTCTTGCGTAATTATAATCTCCTTCCATGTTAATGGCAAAGAAATAGTCTCCGGAAAAGTAATTCCTTGAAATATGATTAACTCGTAGGGATGGAATAAATTCAAAATTTTTGGAAACTAAATCACCTTCACTTTTACGGTTATCAAAACCAGATCTCAGGTAAAAAATTGCATAAGTTTCCTTTTGAAAACGGTTGTTGTTTAAATAATAGGTATAACGGGCATCAATATTCCCATAATAATTCAGGCTAGAATTATCTTCGATATCATCAGCAAGATCATTCCTTTGTTCGGTTCCAGAGTTATTTCCGCCCAGGTTAAAGGCAAACTCAAGTGTACGTCTTTCCAATTCAGGCAACTGGTAACGCGACAGGTCAAATTCTTTGATCTGACTGAAAACCCGGGGTGCAAAAAACAAAATGCAAAGTCCAATAAATAAACATCTTTTTCTCATAGCAGCCTTTTTAATTAATAATAATTCCGCAACGTTCATGAATTGTACCAAAATGTATTTTTTTAGTGCGCTATTTATTAACACGTTCTAGTATAAAATAATTCTAAATAAGATTTCAGGCTTCAATTCACCTGAAAACCTGTAGATTTGAAGATGTTTATGATTTTAAAACACATACGATGAAAACACAAAAAATAGCGGTAATTCCTGGCGATGGTATAGGCAAAGAGGTTATCCCGGAAGGGATAAAAGCCATACAGGCAATTGCAGCTTCCTATAATCTCAACTTCAAATTTGAATATTTTGACTGGTCGTGCCAGCATTATACCCAAACGGGTAAGATGATGCCAGCCGATGGATTGGAGCAATTGGCAAAATATGATGCCATTTATCTTGGAGCTGTGGGCTATCCCGGTGTACCAGACCATGTTTCTTTGTGGGGACTGTTGATACCTATAAGAAGGGTATTTGAGCAGTACGTAAACATCAGGCCTGTACGGCTTTTTCCCGGCGTTCCCTGCCCGCTGGCTGGAAGAAAACCCGAAGATATTGATTTTGTAGTGGTGAGAGAGAATAATGAAGGTGAATATTCTGAGGCAGGCGGAAGGTTATACCAGGGAACAGCTCAGGAACTATGCATTCAGGAAAGCATATTCACCCGTAAAGGAGTTGACCGTATTTTGAAGTATGCATTTGATCTGGCCAGAACCAGAAAAAAGCACCTTACTTCAGCCACCAAATCAAATGGCATTGTGCATACCATGCCTTTCTGGGATGAAAGGGTGGAAGAAATGCAGAAGCAATACACAGATGTTACCGTGGATAAATATCATATAGATATACTTACAGCCAATTTTGTACTCCATCCGGACTGGTTTGATGTTGTGGTAGGATCCAATTTATTCGGTGATATTCTCTCTGATCTGGGCCCTGCCATAGCAGGCACCATTGGTATTGCTCCTTCTTCCAACATAAACCCTGAGCGAAAGTTTCCTTCCATGTTTGAACCTGTTCACGGTTCAGCACCTGACATTGCGGGCAAAGGCATTGCCAATCCGATTGCAGCCATATGGTCGGCAGCCCTTATGCTGGAACACCTGGGGCATGAAAAGGCTTACCTCGATATGATGCAAGCCATTGAAAAAGTGCTCGCCGAAGGCAAGTATAACACACCCGATATGGGAGGTAAAGCCAATACGGTTGAGTGCGGTAATGCCATTGCAGATTTGCTGAAAAAATAAAAAAGGGAAAATGGGGTATCTAATCATCTCCCGTATAGTATCTTTGGTGCAGAGCACCTGAATATTTGTAGCAAATGAGAAAATATTTTATGAAGGTTTAGCGCACCGAAATATTTCAAAGAATTATATATCACGGTGCGTT
>JBEPYD010000391.1:0-4482 GCA_041641575.1 Bacteroidales bacterium | reverse complement strand
CCAGGCTGGCATCCTGTGTAATGCGTATGCCCAGCTCGGTATTCAGCAGATTTTCAATATTAGTGGCTGCTTTGTTTTCAATAAGCCCCTTTCCCAAAACCTTTACATTATAAATGGATTTATCGGCTCGTACTGGTTTTAGCTGACCAGTTACAACCACTTCAGGTACATTGTAATCAGCAGGAGACATTTGTATGATGATATTATTCCCGGGGTAGAGGGTATCAATTTGAGATACATAGCCAATACTGGATATGGCTACCTGTACGGGTTTGTCCAGGTTGTGTGCCACTCTGCCTGAGTCTCCGGTCACTTTAAAATCAACAGTAGATTTATCCAGAGCCTCAAAGCAAATGTTTGCAAATGGCACTGGTGCTCCTGTTTTTGAATCCACCACCTTAATTTCAACCTGGGCTGAGAGAGAGGGTATCAAAAAGGAAAAAAGAAAAAGGATAATTAACTTATTGTTGCGGATAAGGATTTTCACGTGGCTGAGAAGCAGAAGGAAAAGAGTCACCACCTGCTTATATTTACTTATTTATTGAACTTTCTCAATCAATATTTTAATATTTCCAGTGGCAGAACCTTCAAAGTCTGTGAACTTTATATGATAAATACCACCGGTTTTTGCTTTTACAAAATATGAAACATCTGGTGCCAATTCATACTGGAAGGTACTCATATTAAAATCTTTCCAATCACTACCAATGATATTTATTGTTTCAGAAAATCCTGTGGTGTCAGCAAGTGAAACATTCTCCGGATTACCTTGAACCTCTTCTACGCTAACGCCTGTATTTGAAAGCACACCACTTACAATGTAAGGGGTAATATTTCCTCCACCTGAGGGAATTTCGGCAACGTAAGTAGTAAAAAGCAAATCCCAATTATTGGTAGCCGGTTCACGATCAACCTCTGCGCCATTTACGAGGGAGTAATAACCGAAATTCTTGTTGCCATAATCATTCAGGTCAATCACTACCTCCTGTTCATTGCTGCCATCAAGATCGGCGTATTTAAAATAATAGGTGTTGTCGGAAGAAGCTTTCTGCTCTATAATAAGTTTTTTGTAGGAATCATCCACAAGTTGAATGATATAAATGGAATCGCCGGTAAGGTTATGCGTATTCATGCTGTACGTTCCCCAACCATAGTCAGGATGTCCAAGGGCATTTTTTTCAAAAGCACCCAGTTCCCAGGTTGTATCAGAATTGTAAAGATAATCATCAAGGTTAAGGTTATCAATTGATAAAGTTTGATCCCATGCACTAATATCTCCATTTGGCCATGTGTATAACTTCACACCGGATCCATCGTTGGTGACTATGGTGGAGCTCATAATATTGGTAAAGAATGCAATATCCCAGTTATTTGATACAACTGCCTCACTGTCGCCAGTACTCAGGTTGTAAAATATATTATTTTGATAGCCGCTTCCCATTGAAACGAGCAGGGTGTCGTTTTCAGTGTTGCCATCGCCATTGCCATTTTCCTCGCAGGATGTGAAACCAATAACAACTAAGGTTAATAGTATAAGAAGTAAGTTTTTCATGAAATTACATTTAAGTTTATTAAATATGGTATTTTAAAAGGACTAAATAAATATAGTCATACCTGCAAAAGTATACCAAATAAAAAAATAAACTTAATAAAAAGGGATAATTAGAACTTATTTTTACTCCTCTACTACAAGTGCCCGGTTTATCTGTACAGTACCAAATAAATCATCAAAGCCGGTAAATTGACCTTTGATTTTCAGATTTTGTCCTTCAGAAATTTTATCATGTTCAAAATTTGCCATAAAACTGCTGTCCATTAGGGCCTGTACTCCTGACATTGGGTCATCTCCCAGAAAAAAGGTGTAGGAATTTCCAGTTTTGGATATTTCCTGCAACGGCCCGTTTATAAGAAGAATGGTGTGGCCATATTTTGCCTGAGCCGAATCCGGTTGCGATTGAAAATCTTTCACTATTTCATCTACAGCCAGCACATAGTCGGGCTTAGCAGCCAAGATATCTTCATGGGGTTTGTTATACATGGTAATTCCAACTATTACAGAAGTAATAACAACTACTGCCAAAACGATGAGGACCCATCCTTTTTTACTCATTTTTAACCTTTTTAAGTAATAAATTTAATATGATGACCTATTGATTATAGGGCTCGTAATTAATATCGACATTTATTTCAATCTCTTTGGCAATATTATCCTGAACCACCTTTGGTATTTCTATATCATAATCAGCAACCAATATGGTAAAAGTTGATTTTCCGTCAATTTTATCACCATCAACCTTTAAGGTTCCTTCTGTTTCAACGGAATTAGTTACGCCATGAATGGTAAGATCTCCGGCAACTACTACTTCATAAGTTCCATCTTCCGATAAATTTATGTCATCGAAGTTCATAATTTTACCCTTAAAAGTAGCTTTGGGAAATTTATCAGATTCAACGTAATTCTCATTGAAATGCTCTTCCATTAAGGCTTTTTCAAACTCAAATGATCGCATTTGCAGAGAATAAACAATTTCACCTGTGGAAACATCTAAAATACTGGATACCTGCCGGCTATGTGCTTCAATATCTTCTACCGGAGTGGATGAAAAAAACCATATATGTCCGGTGCGTGTAAAGAATTTATCCTGAGCGATAGTGGTGAGGCTTAGGAAAAGTGCTAGGGTGATAAAGAGTGATTTCATAATTACCTGTAAATTAGTTTAATCTAACACCACAGGTAACAATGTGCAATCAGAATTGTTCACTACAGGTTAAACACCCTTGAAATGTTAAATCCAAAATGTATGTCACCTTTCAGCCACTCACCGGTAGTTTCTCCAATGAATCCAGGTTCAATCATGGAGCGGGAATTTGTAAAATGTAACTGAAACACGTGTCCACCTGTTTCAATATCGAATCCGATAGACAGGGGATTGCTGGTTTGCAATGTGGCAAATTCAGATTGTGGATTAAGCCTGTAGTAGTATTCTGCATTAAGCGTAACCCTACTGGTAAGCTTCACCCGCCCTCCTACTCCAATGGCATAAATATCATTGCTGTCAAAAGGTGTTTCTACAAAATTCCTGTGAATATAAGTGGGTGCTAACTGCAGGGAAATCAGTTCGTTGAATTTATGCCCGATAAGTACCTGGTGCACAAACGAAAGTCTGTTGCTGAAATAGTAATCGTAATTAGGAACAGACTGTTTTAAACCATTGGCATAAATGCCTGAAAACAAAGAAACCGATACAGGCATTACCTTTTTGCCGGTAGACTGCCGCAGAATGCTCACTTTATAAAAACCATCCACTACTTTCTGAAAGCTACTACGTCCGATTCCCACCATAAGCCAATCAGTGATACCATACTCCAGTGAAAGATGAATATTTGACTGATCGAGGCCAAACAATTCGTATGCGCCGGTATTCACCCTGCCAAAACGATGCGCTACACGAAAATCTAATTGCCTCTGTGGCATCCGTTCAATAGAATGTCCTGTAACTACGCGGGTTGATTTAAAAGTAGCAATTGTATATTGTGTAGTTTCTTCTTCTGTTTCTTCCAGCATGTCCATCAGATCGTCCTGCGCATGAATAACTGTAGAAAAGAAAATTATATAAATAATGAATGTGGAAATGAAACGTATCATACTGTTTTTTTTTTCGGTATTGCCGTATAATTAATTGTTTGGAGCTCCGGATTCTACCCATATACTTATCTTTTGAATATCACAATTAGGTAAGGGGTTTCCTGGAGGCATCTGCAGGTCGGGATCAGTAGATGTTATTACCTGTACAAGCCGGCCATCATCAGCAACCGACTTTATTTCTTCATAAGAAGTGAGCAAAACATCACCATTTGCATCGGCAGCATTGTGGCAACGCACACAATTTGCTTCAATTACAGGATTGATATCCATGGCAAATGTGGTATTGGAAGTATCACATTCGCTGGCAAGTACTGGGTATAACTCTTCATAATTATCGTAATAACAACCGTAAGAGAGGAGAAAAATTATGGGAATAAAAAGCTTTGCGAAGGATTTAAATAGATATAGAATCATTGCTCTCATAGATATATTAATTATTTTGTGCGCCATTTTCAACCCATTTTTCAATCTGTACAATGTTGCATGGATGCAAGGCATGGTCAGGAGGCATTGGACTGCTGGTGCCATTGCGCCGGATTACATCAGTAAGGAGTCCGCTGTTGGCAATGGCAGCCACATCATTGTAATCAAGTAAATCAAGTCCAGCTTCAGGTGCATCACCGCTATGGCAGCCTACACAGGATGATTTTACCACAGGCCATACATGATTGGCAAAAGTTACCATAGCAGTATCGCAGGAATTGCTTTCGCAGATGCTATTCACAGCGCCATCACTGATCCATTTGGCAAAAGCATCAACCTGCGACTGGTTTAGTGCCGGGTGCGGTTCAGGAGGCATCCTTTCATCAGGCGTGTCGTCTGTAATGGCTTTGTAT
>JBEPYD010000390.1:0-4484 GCA_041641575.1 Bacteroidales bacterium | reverse complement strand
ATGGAGCTAACGTTTGAAATATCTCCGAACGATTGCTACAACTTCGGTATCCTAAAAAAGCAATGGTATTGTCCCGGTTCAGATTTAAAATTGCAGCCATTTTCAACTCTAATAAATAGTTTTGTGTACGATTTTTATCAATACTGTAAATCATGCTGGGGTTCATTCCGGCAATAGCAAGTGTATTGCAACCTCCGGAAGTTACGGAAAGAACAACATCATTTTCTGCAATTTGTAAGGCTTTTATCAAAAGGGAAGCATCTTCCCAACATTGACTATATGCTATCATAAAAGCTGCAGATTAAATGCTTACATTATTAAATTCAGCATTATTTTTGCTTTTTAGGTTCTCCAGGATGCAGGAAGGCAATATTTTACCTTTATATATCATTCGGTCCGGACAGCCATCGCATAGGTCCCACTTTCCATTCAGTTTCTCCGGACCTCGCAATAAAAGAAATGTTTGAAAATTGACTGCCCGGTTATTCCACTTGCCCGTTTTAAACCCTTGAATGATATAGTTCGCAAGTATCCTTAGCACCGATATCCTGTGAGTCACCTTTAATAAAGAAGTTATCTTTACCATATTTGTGCGACTGATAAATAAATAGCGCTTATTCTTTGCACGATACTTTTTATGTGCCAATTTATATAAAGAAGCTGAAACGTTACCCAAAATAGTATTGTTCATGCCCATGCGCTGGGCGAACAACCATGTAGGCACCTTTTCATCATTCACAGATTTGAGATACGCTGCAGGTTCAATAGCGGCATATTTCTGTATCAGATTCAGCAAATCGGGTATCGTGGTTTTGTTTTCAATCTCAGGTTTATATTCACCAGTTTCACAAATATTTCGATAAATTGTAAATATCATAAGATTAACCGCACTAAAATTCAACTTTAAAAATTCCATTAGCGAAGCAATTTCAGATTCACAAGTTTGAGAAACAGGTTGAATAAATCCAAGTTGTAAACCCGGTATATTACATAGGCGGTCTACAAATTGTTGTCGTAACTCTATAGCCGATACTGATTTCATATCTGGTCTTATCTGAAACCTATCCACATGAACAACTACCTGATTAAGACCACTTTTTGCCAATTCTTCCGCAAATCCACGGGTCAGTGCTAAGCCATTTGTAAACAACATCGTTCGCAAATTCAAACTGGTTGCATATGCAATTAGTTCACATAAATGGGGGTATAAGGTTGGTTCTCCACCAGCTATAGAAAGCGTATGTATATTTCGATATTTTTTAAACCAATCAACCTGTTTTTTTAATTCATCCAGGGGGAGATTTTCGGAACAAGCAGATGTATTGCCTGTTCCCCGATAACACCCCGGGCAGTAGATATTACATGTGGAAATAGGCTCTATCCACCCATTGGGGTTATCGAATTCTGACCAGGGAAGTTGATAACAGTTGGTTATTTTGTTTTTCATCATAACTTAATTGCATGGATTTCCGGTTATAAAAGTGCTTACAACATTCTGATATATAGCGCTATAATACGAAAACCATTATTTTAAACCAGCCGTTTTTATAATTTAACAATGTACGAATAACTTTGAAGTTATCAAAAACCTGCAATATACTGCTAAAATCTTTGTAAGTAGGATTATTCGCATCTCTTCCACTATCGGTTGTTACGGTTAACGTTAAAACCAACAGACAGTCCTATGGCATATCCTTTCGACTGCATTTTATAGTAAACATTTACGGGAATATTCAAATAGCCGGAACGAAAAGTTTTACCTACAGCCCATACCCATGAAGTTGCCAGGCGATAGTCACCGCGGCTGTCGAGCCGGTTACCTGTTTTATATCCGTTCATACCTTCGGCAGGGTCACCTATATGCCAGGTCCCTGATGCATCATAGTAGCCATCGGCATAAGGCATAATTTCCAGAACAGGACCAAAAGCAAATTCAAGACCTGACTTGCTGCTTCTAAGTCCGTTTAGAATGGAGACTGAAGGCACAAACCGGCTCTGCTCCATACCATTGATCATGGTAATGAATTCGAATAAGGCCTGGAAATCTCCGGCACTTAAATAACTAACCTCAAACTGGTAACCAAACATCGTGCTCACCGGATATACATCAAATCCGCCTGCATTAGTGGGGTCTTCAAGTATCTCTCCGGTTTCGCCCCCAATGTATGCCACGCCCATGCGCGGTCCGTTTAACTTAAGTTGGGTTTTGGGTGTATTCACCGGATCTTCATAGCTGGAGAGCATTTCCACCAGTGTTTGGTCGTTTTCCAGCCCGAAAATGTTGTTTACTGAAATGCGCACCATGTTTTGCAATTCCGGTAAATCAAGATATTCCATGATATCCGTGTTTTCAATCACCCCGCTTTCTACATCTATCAATCGCAGGATAACGATAATCTTGTTATCAAACTTTTCCACCCGGCCACTGAGCATTTTATCTGCCCCAAGTAGTTTGCCCGCTTCAACCAGACATATACGGCCGTAGCAATCGTCTATGTTAATGCCTTTTTCGGCAGATAAAAATGCCAGATCATACTTATCCAGCACGGTATATTGTTCGGTCTTTTCAACTTCAAGACGAACCAGATTTCCCATAGATACAGAACTTATAGGTACACCATTGACATCAATGTTCAGGATGGCCATTTTTTGTCTTTGAGCAGAAAGACTAAGTGAAGCAAATAACAGCCCGATAAGAAGTACATTTTTTGTTTTCATAACATTTTAATTTAGGTTTATGAATAAAATGATGAGGTAAAAGTACGGGGGATATTCCGGGGATGAAAACGGCATATCGCTGCTGGTATTTGGTTTTGGATATTTGTTGCGAAAAACAATAATCAGATGCCTCTGTTGCAGTTTTAATTGCGAAAAATGCAAATATTTGTGATGAAATTGTTTTCTTTACTACTTAAATTGTAAATTGATATTGATTTAAGCATAATTTATGTCATTAAAGGAACAGCAAAATCTTCAAAAGCAGCTCTTCGAACATTTGCAGGGAGCGATGCCAGAGAATATTTCGCTGGTAGATGCACTTGGAGAGCTGCTTGGCATTAGCAATGACAGTGTTTACCGACGCTTACGCTGTGAAACTGCCCTTACCATTGATGAAGTGGCCACCATTTGTAAGCACTACAAAATCTCATTTGATTACCTGGCACATCTGGGGGATTTTCATTCTGTATCATTTGCCTACCGGCCGCTAAAAACGGTGGATGATTACATGCTTTACCTGAAAAACATCCGGGATGATATGTTGCGTATCCGCCAGGCCAAAAACAAGCAAATCATTTATGCAGCTGAAGATGTTCCCCTCTTCCATAATTTTCGAACGCGGGAACTCACAGCTTTTAAAGTTTTCTATTGGTTGAACGCTGTGGTAAATGTGGAGGGACTAAAAGGAAATAAATACAATCCAACACTGATATCTGATGAGATACTTGATGTTTGTAACGAGATTTACACGCTTTACACAGAGATTCCTTCTATTGAAATATGGTCTGATGTTACCCCGTCCTCTTTGCTTATGCAAATTGATTATTTTTGGCAGGCCGGTTTCTTTGAAAGCCGAGAAGTTGCGCTCAATATTTGCGATATTGCCTGCGAAGAATTTAAACGCCTGCAAACCGAAGCCGAAACCGGCTGCAAAACCATGGCAAATGGCCAGCCCGGTACAGAGGAAAACTTCACTTTGTATAACAGTGATATCGAAGTGGGCAATAATACAATCCTGGTGAGTATTGAAAACCAAAAGGCTTTGTACCTGACGCATAACACATTGAATAAAATTGTAACCTACAACCAGGCTTTTTGCGATGAAACGGAAGATTGGCTAAAGGTGATTATAAAAAAATCAACGCCATTGAGTGGAGTGGCTGAAAAACAACGAAACCGCTTTTTTAAAAAAATGCTGGCCCGGCTGGATATGATTAGAGGATTAATAGAAAAAGATACTGAATAGTTTTCTTTACAGAAATTTCAAAGACTAATATCTTGAAATAATCCTCATTCATTCCTTACCTTTGCGTTCTTTTAAAGAATGCATGTCTAAAAAACACGAAGAACTAGGTACAGCCCGGATAAATACTTTACTGCTGAAGCTTTCTTTGCCTTCCATGCTGGCATTGTTTGCCAATGCCATTTATAACATTATCGACACAATTTTTGTGGGTAGAGGAATAGGACCAGAGGGTATCGCCGGTGTGGCTATCGTGCTGCCGGCTATTGCCATCATTTCTTCTTTTGCGCATTTGATAGGTATAGGCACAGGGACTTTTATATCGAGGGAATTGGGGAAGAAGCAATTATCGAAGGTTAATAAAATTGCCGGTAATGGCTTTCTCATGGTTTTGCTAATTGGTGTTTTTTTTAGCACCATAGGGATACTATTTACCCAGCCCATTATGAAGGTGTTTGGGGCCACAGAAACCATATTGCCTTATGCTACAGAATATGGAAATATATTGTTTATAGGCATGCTT
>JBEPYD010000389.1:0-4494 GCA_041641575.1 Bacteroidales bacterium | reverse complement strand
TTCATGGTTGCCGGCATTTGGATGAAATAATAAAACTGCGTAAAACCACGCGATGGTGTCTCCCAGTAAGGTGCGCACCCCTTTGCTTGAGGTATACCATTTATCCTGGTTGTAATAAGGGTTCTTCATGGCCACAATACCTATTTTGAATTCTTTCCCAAAGGCTTTTCGATATAAAAGGCGGGTCCGGCGGGCATGTGTACCGGAGGTAACAACATTGAGTTTGAATACCAGGATCGCTTCGCTGGAAAGCCAGCGTTTTACCTCGCGGGCGGAAGCATAAGTGCGATCCTTTTCCACCATTGGCGTAGGTACAGCCACTAATTTATCTTCTGGGAAACCGCGCGCAATTAAATCCGTGACTGTAAGTTCTGCATAATTTTGATATTCGGCTAAAAATCGTCCTTTACTTATGGGAAGACCGGTGACAATCAAAAGTTCATATCCTTCATTTTCAAACAAGATGGTGGCTTCTGTAACTTCATCATCCGATAACCAGCCTTCCAGCACCATGATTTTGGATTCAACAGGGCGGGAAATGGCCATAAAATTATGGATGTTGGCAAAAACAGCCCACAGCAACAGGCAAATAGTAGCTGCAATTGCAAGCCATCCACGCCACGTGGGAACATTTACTGTTTTTTTATGAAATAAATTCAGCCTCATATATTTTGCTTTTTTCCCTCGTAAAATTTACCCTGCCAGGTGTCTCTTGCTTCAAGTTCACTTTCAAAAAGGGCCAGGATTTCGAATACGCGTTTCCCCCATGTAATTGCCCTGTTAAAGCGTGGTGGTGCTTCACCGGCAATTCGTTCTATCATGATGGAAGGCGATAATCTTTCCACAAACTTTATTACAAAATCAATATATTCATTCTGTTCAAACAACTGATAATTGCCCGGGTTTTTGGCATAATCAACAGCCATTGCCGTATCTTTTACAATTTGGAGCTGGTGGAATTTTAGTATGCTCAAAGGCAAAGAAGATAGCACGTGTGCCTGAGCCAGCATTTGTTCCCTGCTTTCTCCGGGAAGGCCGAAGATAAGATGACCTCCTGCAGGAATACCTGCTTTGGCCGTTTCTTCAATGGCCCATATTGATTTCTCAAAGGTATGTCCACGGTTTATTCGTTCCAGGGTTTCGTTGTAGCAGGATTCGATTCCATATTCCACCTGCACGTATGTATTTTTTTGCAATTCGTTGAGGTAGGCAAGAATTTCGGCATTGATACAATCCGGCCGGGTACCAATGATTAAACCTACCACATCGGGGTGGGCAAGTGCCGCTTCATATTTTTCCTTAAGGCGCTGAAGGGGTTCGTAAGTGTTGGTATAAGCCTGGAAATAAGCCATATATTTCGTAGACCGGCGATACCTTTGCCGGTGAAATTCAATGCCTTCTTCAATTTGTTGTTTTACACTTTTTTCCGGTGTGCAATAGGAAGGATTAAATGCTTCGTTATTGCAGTATGTGCATCCACCACGACCGGTTTTGCCGTCGCGGTTAGGACAGGTAAAGCCGGCATTCAGAGTCACTTTCTGTATCCGCTCACCAAATGTACTCCTTATATGTTCCACATAGGCATTGAACCTTCGCTGGTGAGGCCAGGGAAAATTATGTTTAGGTAAGTCAGGCTGGTTCGCGTGCATGTTCAGAATAGGCTTTTTTGAATCCCGGATTTTTGATTTACACTAATAATTTTCTTCAATTCCGGATACCATAAATATCCCTCAACTGCTTTTTTTTCAATTTTTTGAATCTTACTCATATAATTATAAACCTGCATTTTGTGCTTTTCTTCCATATGATGCCCAAACTTAAAATCAATTACAATATTTTTTTCGCGTGTCAGTATTACCCTGTCGGGACGAATGAGTGTGCCGTTTTTTGTTAAAATTGCTGCCTCACTGCGTATGGGGTATTTGCCTGTGAACCAATCATAAGATTTTGCCTGCTTCAAATAGTCCTGCGTTTTTTTAATGTACTTTTCTTTCTCCGTTAAGGGAATAAGCCCTTCAAATACCAGCTTATCAACCGCATCCGCTGCATCATCTTCACTTTTAATATATTCAAATATTTTGTGATAAAGTGTTCCGGTATCCAGAATATTCAATTCTTCGGGGTTATCATCAAGGATGTCACTAAACCTGCCCGACCGAAAAGAAAGCCGGTCATTATAATCTTGTGTCCGGTATTTTTGTATGGTATTAGATCTATCCACAGGGTGGGAGGGTGCAGGCGGTTTTTCTTTAAGCTCTCCCACATTAAAAGTTGTTCCTTCCATATATGATGATAAGGCCAGAAATGGAAACGTTTCATCTTTGCCTTCAGCAGGATCTATCTTAAGGGATCTGTAAATAACATCGGCAACTGTTTTTATTTCATTTCCGGGTTTTACCGGACAGAATACCCGCAGATATTTCTCAGCGCGTGTAAAAGCTACATACAGCAGGTTCAGGTTATCCAGAAAGGCATTTGTTCTTTCTTCAGACCATACGGTTGAAAAATCAGTATCGGCCAGAATTTTACTATATTTTACCGGTACCAGCGGAAAAGAGTTAAAAGGCTCTTTTTCCGGCCGGCACCAGAGCAGATTGGTAAGTTGGGGCTGGTGATCTACCTCCCAGTTGCAGAAAGGAATAAGAATGGCTTTTGCCTGCAGTCCCTTGGCTTTATGTATCGTCATTATGCGCACTGCATCTGTAGATTCTGATTCAGGAACAGCTTTTTTATAGCCGGTGCTTTCCCACCACTCTAGAAATGCATTGGTTCCTGAAGCATATTTTATGGTATACTCCAGAATCACATCTTGAAAAGCCTGCAGATATGGAATAACAGCATGATCTTCCCCCAAACCGAACCAGCCTGTTATTTTTTCCGACAACTCCACCAGTGACAATTTTTTCCATCCAGCGGGAAACGCTTCTAAGCCCAGTTGTTGTGCAACTTTATCTTTATCAGAAAAGTCTGTAATATCGTCCCCGAAAGGTTTATGAATTTTTTGTTTATCAGAGTTGTGAAGGTAGTGCAGGTATTCATGAATAAGACCGGCATTATTCAAAGCATCATCCGGGAAGGAGAGATAGGTGAAAAAGTACATAATAAACCGGATGGCAGGGGCACTTTCAAGCTTTAAGGATTCTCCTGAAACTGCATTGTAACTTACATCAGGTTTTGCCTCAGCTGTATTTTTATATTTCAGCAGTTCGCTCAATACCAGGCTTCCTTCTGTTGCTTTCCTTACCAGTACAATAATATCCCCCGGTGCCACACCGCTCTGTTGCAACTCTTCAATGTTGGCAATAAGATCAATTATGGCTAATTCTGTAAAATCAACGTCGGTTGCATCCGGGAAACGAATGCTTACCTGCCCTGCCACGGATTGCGAAACTCCCGGCGATTGGTACAGGTTTTTATAGGCGGCATCAATCCTTTCGGCTCCGGATGTTGCTTCAGCATTATTGCTGGTTGACAAAGCAGCAGCAAGCAATTTGTGGGCTACCTGAAAGAATGAGTTGTTAAATGCAATGATGTTTTTAGTGCTTCGGTAATTATTTTGTAGCGGTCGGAATGCAGGACCGAATTGTGCAAATTCTGTTTCAATTCCGGATGCCAGAATGGTGTAATCACTGTTTCTCCACCGGTAAATCGATTGTTTTACATCACCTACAATTACATTTCGCTTTCCCGATGCAAGGCTGTTTAGTATCAGCGGCCGAAAGCTGTTCCATTGCAATTGGGAAGTATCCTGAAATTCATCTATCATAAAATGGCTGTAGGTGTTGCCTGTTTTCTCATATACAAAAGGCGCGTCATTATTGCCTATAATGCTGTTCAGGAAAATGCCGGCATCGCTCAGTAAAAAAAGGTTTTGTTCTCTTACCACCTGGTAGAGTGCATGGTGGATTTCCCCTATTACGCCAAGGGCCGGAAGGTTAACGGCAATATTTAAGGCAGTTAAATATGATGCATAGCTTTTTTCATAATGATGCAATAAAAGATCAAGCGCATCCTGCGCGCCAGCCTGCAGGCAATTATTTACCGTTTGCTGCAGTTTACTGCCTTTTTTTACCCATCCATCAGCATTGGAGATGGCACTGTTGAGCCTTATATTTATTGTAGATTCTCCTTGTGCAGAAATTTTAAGCAGATTTCCGTATGCCCCTGACTTTTTGTAGCTGAAATCGTCTAAAGAGAGGCCTTCTTTCTGAAAGAAGGATACCGCCTGTTTTGCCAGCTGTTCAGCTTTACGTGTGTAATTTTGAATTACACCCTGCAGGGTTTTTTTATAGTTTTCGATATTTTTCCCATCCGCCAGGCATTGAAGTAAATGACTTTCAAAAGTTTTAAACTCTTCCTTAAAAATTTCATTTCCAAGTTGTAAAATATCTTTATCAATCTGCCAGTCCGATCCTTTATCTACTTTTTCAAGCGCAAAGGAAACGAGCCATTTTCGCAGGTTATCTTTTTCATCAAGTGAATAAAACACCTCAT
>JBEPYD010000388.1:0-4502 GCA_041641575.1 Bacteroidales bacterium | reverse complement strand
CCTGGTTTTAGTACCGAACAGATTATCGACAAGAATTTCATAATCGTTGTAGGAGGTATGTGTAAAGGCACCATGGCCATTGCAATCGCCCAGCGCATAAATGCCTTTTATCTTAGTTTCCAACTGTTCGTTGACTTCCAGATAGCCTTTTTCATTGGTATCCAGACCCGTATTTTGAAGGTTCAGTGTATCATTGTTGGCATCTCTGCCTACAGCCAAAAGCAGGTGTGAGCCTGTTATATCCGGGTCACCTTCCTTACAATCAATGGTAACCTGGATGCTGCCATCGGAAAGCTCTTTTCCTTCCAGGCAGGTGGCACCCAGACGAAATTCAATGCCTTCGTCTTCAAGTATTTTTTTAACTGCAACAGAAACTTCTTCATCTTCATGCGCTATGAGGCGTTCATTCATTTCAACTATGGTAACCTCGCTGCCAAAACGCCTGAACATTTGACCAAATTCCAGACCAATATAACTGCCTCCGGCAATTATTAAATGTTCGGGAATTTCCTCTAACTCCAAGATGCTTTTGTTGGTCAGGTAACTAACATTTTTGAAACCCTCCGGAACCTTTGGGCGTCCGCCTACATTGATAAATATATTTTCGGCTTTAATCTTTTGTTCATTTACCTGCAATTCTTTTTGCCCGGTAAAAGTGGCTTCACCCTCAAAAACGGTTATTTTATCGTTCTTCTTCAGGGCCTTTTCAATTCCTTCAACAGAGCCTTTTATTAATTCATCTTTTCGTTCTTTAATCAGTCTCAGGTCGGCGGTAACACCATCCGGTACATGAATACCCAGTTCGTGACTGTTTTTTGCATCAAAAATACGCTTTGCACTGGCCACATAGGCTTTGGTAGGTGTGCAGCCCGTATTTAAACAAGTGCCGCCAAAGCGCTCTTTTTCAATAAATGCTACTTTTTGTCCTTCAGAAGCCAATTTAAAAGCCAAAGGCGTGCCTGCCTGGCCTGATCCGATAATAATTGAATCGAAAGTTTGCATAAATTAATATTTTGTAATGGTTATAGAACAGTCGTAATATGATAAAATCCTTACAGGTCTTTTAATAATTCCTTGTTTCCTTTGTCATACATACCACTGTTTTCTGGTATGCCGGTCTCGTAAGGGTTGTTTGGATCATTGCTCCATTCAAACCAACCGCCATCATAAACGGCTACATCGGGCCAACCCATGAGCCAGGCATTGTAAAATGCTTCACTGCCACGCCAGCCGGTACCACAGTAGAAAGCCAGTTTTTTATCCGGGGTAATGCCTACTTCTTTCCATATCTCGGCTATTTCATTGAACTCGCGGGTGGTATGGTCCACGTTGCGGTAGTTTTCCATGTGGTAGGCATCGGTACCGCAATTGCCAAAAACAGAGCCGGGTATGCGGCCTGTCTTTTCAATATAATTGTATCCACTGACCTCCCCTATGTATTCCGGCCAGCTTCTGATGGATACCAGTGCAGCATTTGGCGAGGCCAGAATTTCTTTGGCTTCCGGCACATCAACTGCCAGATGTGGACGGGTTGGGATTTCGGCTCCAAATTCCGCTACGGGATTTTTCGGAACATCACGGGTCTCAATATCAAACCCGGCATCCTTCCATGACTGAAAACCGCCATTCATCACCCGAACATCTTTAACTCCGGCATACATCATGATAAATGCAGAGCGTATAGCACCCAAATGACCGGCAGCACTCCCGGGGAATGGCTGGTCATTGTCAGGGTACATAAATTTCCCATAAAGGATAACTGTGGTGTCTGCCGTAATGCCATGTTGCTCAAAAGTAGCTTTCAACTCTTCCGGGCTGCGGCGATTCCAGGTTACTTCCGATTCCAGAGCCAAAGTGTCAATATCAATGGCTCCCGGGATATGCCCCGTAAGGTAGGCTTCACGGTTACGGTAATGGGCATGGCAAACCACAACTTTTTCCTGTGGTGGATGTTGTACCTCTTTTCCATCAAGTACATCTTTTACCCAATCAGCTGGTACCAGATGATGGTATCGCTCCAGTTTATTCATGGGGAGGCTTTCATCTGGTACCCATTCGGAAAGAAACCGACTGTAAACAGAAACATTATTATAACCGGCTTTGGCAAACATCCCGGCTACCTGTTCAGCATCAGCATTATCATAACTATAGACAATGATTTTATTTTCAGGTAAAATCTGCTTGGAACGCACCACTTCTATCCAGTCCATATAATTGCTCCATTTAACCGGCAATGAACGAGCCCCGGCAATATGCCCGCCGCGGTGTTCATTTTTGAGTTTCCAGCCATTATAGGCATTTACAGGTCGTACATCAATAACTTTGGTGTTGCTGTTTTTCATTTCCTGAACTAACTCAGGTGTGGTAATTTCTTTTGTTTCAGCCATTGGAATAAGTAAATTGTTATCATGTTATGTTTTATACAAAAGAAAGCAATGGCATTATAGATTTGTTCAATTAAAAGGAATAATTTCTGATTTATCATTTTATTAAAAAAAATATCACTTATATTTGAAAACAAGAAAACACAGGTCGCAATAGAATAATTGTTTTACCAGCTAAATCATACAAATAATAAACACTACAGGTAAATGAAAAAAGAAAATAGCAGAAGGAATTTTTTTAAAAAAAGTACGCTCTCACTTGGGGCATTGGCAGTGGTGCCCAGCCATGTACTTTTTTCATCTGAAAGAGTTAAAAATCAATTTGGAGAAGTAATAAAACCTGCCTCATTTGTACCCGGCGATAAAGTGAATATGGCTTTTTGCGGCATAGGTAACCGCGGCAGACAAATTCTGAATGATTTTATGAATACCGGCATGGTAAATAATGTTGCCATGTGCGATACCGACATGGGAGCTGAACATACCCTGGAAAGTATTCAAAAATATCCTGATGTTAAAAGATTTAAAGATTTCAGGGTAATGTTTGATGAAATGTCAAACGATATTGATGCGGTTTGTGTGGGAACTCCTGATTTCTCTCACTTCCCCATTACCATTCTTGCCATGTCGCTGGGTAAACATGTGTATGTTGAAAAGCCATTGACCCGTACTTTCTATGAGTCTGAGCTGCTGATGAATGCAGAAAAAAAATATAAAGTAGTTACACAAATGGGCAATCAGGGGCATTCAGGAGCCAATTATTTTCAGTTTAAAGCTTGGAAAGAGGCCGGAATAATCAAAGATGTCACAAAAGTTGTTGCGCACATGAATAACCGTCGCAGATGGCACGGTTGGGATACAACGCTGCGTAAGATGCCCGGAGGACAACCCGTTCCGGAAACACTGGATTGGGATACCTGGCTTACAACTTCTCAGTATCAAGGTTACCACCCTGATTATATCAACGGGCAGTGGAGATGCTGGTATGATTTTGGAATGGGAGCGCTGGGAGACTGGGGTGCCCATATTATTGATACCGTGCACGAGTTTTTGGATTTAGGCATGCCGAACGAGGTAAATCCGCTGTATTTAGAGGGGCATAATCCTTTATTCTATCCCCAGTCCACTACACTTGATTTTAAGTTTCCCGCACGAAAAGGAATGCCTGCTTTAACCATTTCATGGTATGACGGCTTAAACAATCAGCCAGAAATTCCTGAAGGTTATGGAGCGTCTGAACTGGCTGAAGATATTCCGGCTGCCAGCACGGGTAAAATTGAAAAAATAAAGTTAAACCCGGGTAAAATTATTTACAGTAAAAACCTTACATTTAAAGGAGGATCACATAGCAGTCCGCTTAGTATTATCCCGGCAGAGGCAGCAAATGATATGGCAGGAAAACTTCCTGAAGTACCGGAAAGTCCTTCCAATCATTTCGAAAATTTTGTAAAAGCCTGTAAAGGTGAAGAGCAATCCCGTTCACCATTCTCAGTATCAGCGCCTCTCAGCCAGGTTTTTTCTTTGGGCACAATTGCACAAAGATTGGGTTCAAAACTTGAATTTGACCGCGAAACACAGCAAATAACCAATAATAAATTTGCTAATGCATTATTGGCTGGACCTCCCCCAAGAAAGGATTGGGAAGAATTTTATAGATTATAATATTTATTTGTGCTCCAGGCCGGGGCGGACAAGGTACCCGTACTTTAATCCGTGTAAAAATAAACTTCAGCCTTCTCCCCGGCTTTTTTCCATGCCCTGAACATGCCGGGGGTGTTAAATTCCACGGCTATGTTACCGGCTGCATCAAGGGAAATAATACCCCCTTCGCCACCCATGTGGGTTAGTTTTTCATGGATGGCATAGTTTGCAGCATCCTGCAAAGAAAGGTTTTTATATTTCATCAATGCTGCCACCTCATAACTGATCATACCACGTATAAAATATTCACCCTGCCCCGTGGCAGACACTGCGCAGCTTTTATTCTCAGCATATGTGCCGGCTCCAATAATGGGCGAATCCCCTACCCGCCCGTACTGTTTGTTCGTCATGCCACCTGTTGATGTGGCGGCAGCAAGGTTGCCATCTTTATCGAGGGCCACCGCACCCACTGTTCCC
>JBEPYD010000387.1:0-4535 GCA_041641575.1 Bacteroidales bacterium | reverse complement strand
ATCGACTCAAATTTTCATCCAAAATTCCAAAAATAATGCAAAAAGTGATTAACCGGATTCTTAAAAGCGTCATCAAATTTTGTCCTAAATCAGGTAGACCGGTAAAGGTTATAAATAAGTTATTTTTACCTGTTTTTGGCGTTTTATCAATTATCTGGATTATCTTAAGAGTGCTTCCAAAACCAGACAGGGTAACCTACCCGTGTATGAAAGTTGCCATACCATTCGCTTCTTCACTGATTATATATTTCGGAAGTTTATTATCGTCAATAGTTATTTTGAAAAATGCTTTTCGCAACTTACGCAAGGGTAATATTTTAGCTTTTTCAACTTTAGTTGTTATCGGATTATTTTTTACATTGTCTTTCATGGTGCAAAATAAGGAAACAGCCTTTGGCTCCACTCAGCAGCAATATGATTACATTGACCCTTTAGGACCGAACACTCCAATTGGAGAAGCAAAAGGCATTATTCCGGGCCGCGTTGTATGGATGCATAACCCTGATGCAACTAATGAAGATTGTGTGCCATATGAATTCTTCGATGGATACTTTCTTGATAAAAATGCTGACCAGGAGCTTATAGATCAGATGTTGAGCGAGGCAGTGTTGAGTGTTACAGGAGAAATAACGGAGGAGGAAGCATGGCGTTCAATTTTTCAATATTTTAATATTAATCATGAAAAAGGGGAAGTTGGGTATACAGCAGGAGAGAAAATATTTATTAAAATTAATGCCGTACATGCCTGGACAACCAATGCAGACCTATCTATAAAATTAGACTCGGAATATGGTAAAGTGGATACATCGCCCCAGGTAATTCTTGCCGTTTTGCGTCAACTGATAAATAAAGGAGGAGTCCCACAAGATGCCATCTACATTGGAGATCCCTATACTAATATATTTAAACATTTGTACAATAAACTATCTGCAGAGTTTCCTGATGTACATTATATGTCCAGAGGGGATTATCCAAACAGAGAAAAACTGCAGTACACAAATAGTGAACTGATTAAGTTTTCTGATCGTGGAACTGTTTTGGATAAAGAAACAGACAGTTACTATGATTGTGTGATTAATGCAGATTATGTTCTTAGTTTACCAGCCTTAAAAGGTCATCGTGGCGGAGGGGTAACTTTTTTTGCTAAAAATCACTTTGGAACCAATACGCAAAGCTCTGCAAGCCACATGCATAAAGGCTTGCATAAAGGAACAAGTGCTCCCTTGAGGGGGGATTATAATCAATACAGAGTTTTTGTGGATCTGATGTCGTACGAACATCTGGGCGGGAAAACCTTAATATATATTGGCGACTTTTTATGGGGAACATCCATGGAACATGATCCCCCTGTAAAATTTCAGTCTGCACCGTTTAATGATGACTGGACATCTTCCATTCTTGTTTCATTAGATCCCGTTGCAATTGCTTCAGTAGGTCTGGATATTTACCAGGAAGAGTTTAAGACTGAAGATTTGGACGTCTATCCACAAAGGCATACATATGTCAGGTTTAGTGCTGTTGATGATTATTTGCATCAGGCAGCCTCAAAGGATTGGTGGCCGGAAGGGATTGTTTACGACCCTGAAGGTGATGGCACTCCCATATCCAGTTTAGGCGTACATGAGCATTGGAATAATGCAAATGACAAACAATATTCTAAAAACCTTGGCACAGGCGACGGGATTGAGCTTGTTTATCAGAATCTAAAAAGCCAGGCTACAGGTATTAGTGCGAGCGATAAAGTCATGAATCCTAAATTATTTGTTTCTGAAATGAATACTGTTTTACAAATTGAATACGCTAATGAAATACCCGGGCAATTAGATTTTAAGATTTATAATATGTCGGGGCAATTAGTCAAGTATGGTAAGTTAGATCATTTCGGAACCAAATCAACAAATAGCGTTTATATAGGCGATATGATAGCAGGTGGATATATTATTACACTTAAATCCAAAGCAGAAAACCACAGTCTCCGATTTTTAAAGAACCAATAAATCTTTAGACGAATATCATGCAAAAAATAATATTAACCTTTTTCATTGTTACTTTTAATATAATCGTTAGTGGAGCACAAGATTACAAATTTTACGCGCTATCGAATGATAAAAACAATGAAAGACCCGTTTATTTCTGCAAGCTGGATAAAGAAACGGGGGCAATTTCAGTAGTTGACCGGTATAGTGGCGTATACAGGGGGAATTATTTTGCTTTGGCCAATAATCATAAACATTTACTTGTAACTACAAAAAGCACAGATGATACCCGGGGCGGGCTTGTACAATATAATATTGCCGAAGATGGTAGCTTAACCTGGAAAAAAGAAGAATTAGTTGCCGGAGATCTTCCTTGCCATGTTTCCTATACTCCTGATTTGAATTACGTGATGAGTGCCAACTATGCGGATGATGAAATTTCATTATACCGCTTTAATAATGAAGTACTAAGCCCTGAAATAGATAATATTGTAAAACCGGATCAATCTAAGGGTCATTTCATCAGCACCGATCCGTCCGGAAAATTTGTGCATGCGGTTTTCTTAGGCTTGAACAGGATTTATAATTATATCATTGAAAATGGTAAGTATATTCCGAACCCAAATCAGGCGTATTTTTCAGTATCTGAAGGATTTGGTCCCAGGCACATGGTTTTTCATCCTGATAATAATGCTGTCTTTATTTTAAATGAAACACACTCCTCTGTAACTGCTTGCCGTTATGATTCCTCCACTGGAGAAATAACAAAAATCCAGAATATAAGTATGATACCTGATGATTTTACAGGAACAACAAATGCGGCAGCGATAAGAATTCATCCTTCAGGAAAATTTCTATATGCTTCTAACCGTGGACATAATAGTATTGCAGTTTTTCGAATTGCAGAAGATGGAAGCCTTGCCCTTGTAGAAATAGAGACAAATGGAATTAATTTTCCGAGGGATTTTAACCTCTCGCCTGATGGTTTATTTCTTGTTGCGGCCAATCAAAAGGGAGGTACCATCATCTCTTTTTTCATAAATCAAAGTACAGGAGAATTGGAACCAACAACTAAATTACAATTGATAAACCAGCCTTTAGCCATTGAATTTCTTCCGATAATTAATAACGATACAGCAAATGTATCATCCTTTTATGATGTATCTGATCCTGTTATTGTTTACCCTAATCCTGTAAATGATATATTGACCATAGATTCCGGTGATTATGATGATATTACGAATGTGTCTGTTTTTAATACATCGGGACAACTGGTTAAACAGGTGTCAGGTGAAAACCTGCATACAATTAATGTATCTGATCTTAAATTTGGAAATCATATTTTAATAGCAAATACAAAATCAGGCAAAACCGGGCAAGGGGTCTTTACCAAACAATACCACTAAGGGTCAGAGCCTTATTTTACTCAGTAGATTCAGATAAAAAGAAGTTGATGAACATCAATGAGTCAGCTTTGATTTTTACTATTTTAACAGATGGTTTATATCCCGTGCACCGCACTATTAAGGGATAAGTGCCAGTCTGTATTTCAGCCCAGTATTGTCCGTAATCATCAACATTTACCAGGAGGTTATCTCCGATATAAAGTGCGCACTCAGCGTTTAGAGGAAGTGCTCTCTTCATGATGGTGGCGCCTGTAACACCATCAATTATTTCCTGCTCATTCCATTCTGCCAATGATTGGTTGGCAACTAAATTCTCTTCAAAAAGTAAATTATTCTGAAGTTCACCAACGATGGACCCTTTTTCTGAACCCGGTTGCATATCAATATCATATATATTAGCCTCTCCCTCTTCAGCAACCAAAGTTAAATATTTATCGTTAAAGCCAATTGCAGAAAATAGAAGCTCGTAAGTTCCCTGGCTAAAAGGAACCAGGTTAAATTCACCTGCTGAATCTGTAGTAGCCAATAAATCGCCATCATGAAAAATAAAGGCATTTTCAATATATTGATTTGTTTCATTATTTCTGACTATTCCTTCAATCGAGGTTGTGGAATCATCAGAACATCCAATAAGTAAAAGAGGGATGAATATCAATATAACAAACGTGGTTTTCATCAGGCTGTCAATTTTAGTTAAAATAATTATTCTTTTATCTTCATTTTCACAAAAACCGGTTTATGATCAGAAGGATATTCACCATTTACATTATAATCAACTTTTTCATAGTGAAGCACATTAATATTTCCTTTATAGAGTACCCAATCAATTCCTTTTCCTCCCTCGATACTGTCTTTAAAATCCAGTGGGTCAAGTATACCTTTTCCATCTACAAATATTTTATAGACTTCACTATCAGGTCTGGCATTAAAGTCGCCAAGCACAAATATTGGTCTCTCTTTGGTCCATTCTCCAAATCTTTCAAGCGATTTTACCCACTCCATGATCAGTTTAGCTGCATTTTCTCTGGCCATAGATTGATCTGAACGATCAAAAAAATGAGTATTGAGCACGTAAAATTCCTGTGTATTTTCCCAATGGCCACGGTAATCCATTGGATAGTTCTTCTCATCATCCTCAGAAATATTGATATAT
>JBEPYD010000386.1:0-4538 GCA_041641575.1 Bacteroidales bacterium | reverse complement strand
ATAGGATTCTCGATCTGGAGGCTGAATTTGTATCAAAAAAATCTACTGAGAGATACCTGATCAACAGCTATTCCATTAACAATGAGCACCGGGAAAATATGGGATACGTGATTACTTTCAGGCCCTTCAGCCGTATGCTGAACCTGGTGAGCAAATATGGTACTGCGGGGCAATCATTCTCTTTTAATTCCATTGTTTACAAGAGCAAAGCCATACAGAAACTTATCGCTTATGCTAAAAATGTGGCCAGCACACCCTCAACTGTGCTTATAACCGGCGAAAGCGGCACCGGAAAAGAAGTTTTTGCCCAGGCGATACACCAGGCCAGCAGCCGGAAAAATGCCAATTTTGTGGCCATTAACTGTGGCGCTATCTCCCCGGGATTAATTGAAAGCGAGCTATTTGGTTATGAAGAAGGTGCTTTTACCGGATCGAAAAAAGGAGGGGAAACAGGTAAAATTGCGTTTGCAGATAAGGGAACACTGTTCCTTGATGAAATTGGAGAAATGCCCCTTGAAATGCAGGTCAAACTCCTGAGAACACTGCAAAGCAACAGCTTCACCAAAGTAGGGGGCAATAAAAGTATACAGGTTTATATACGTATTATCGCAGCCACAAATAAAAACCTTGAAGAAGAAGTGAAAAATGGAAACTTCCGTGAGGATTTATATTACAGGCTGAATGTAATTCCGCTTCACCTGCCCTCTTTGCGGGAACGGAAAATGGATATTATTCCTCTCTTCCGGCATTTTCTAACACAAAAAGCCGATAAGCTCTCCCGCCCTATTCCTCAAATATCCAATCAGGATTTAAAGGGCCTGGTGCAATACGCATGGCCAGGCAATGTACGCGAACTGGAAAACCAGGCGGAGAAAACCGTCATCTTAAATGGCAAAATCGACAATCTGTTTATTTCCATAAGCAACGAAAAATCTGAAAAAGAGAAAGTTCCAGACTTTTTGAATTTTAAAGACAGTAATGTTTTGCCTGATATGGATGAAATTGAAAAACAAGCCATCATCCATTACCTAAAAGTATTTGATAATAATATTTCCAAAACGGCCAGACAACTCAACATTGGTCGAAATACGCTTTATTTGAAAATGAAAAAGCATCAAATAGCGCAGGTGTAATTCATTCCGAATGCCTTTACAATAAGATGTATCATTTTAGGACATTTAACATTCTTTTTTGTTCTATTTTAGGACACTTTTTATTTCAGCTATCATTAAAAATTATATATACTATTGAACATTAGCTGTTTAATTACAATGGCATGTTTTTTATGTTGTTGTTTATAAAAGAATTCTTATGATTAGCATTCCGAAAAAATCTTTAAAGCGCCTTGTTCATTACCATTATTATTTAAAAGAGCTGGCTGGAAGGCACAGAGATTTCGTGTCGAATCAGCGTCTGGCATCAGACTTGAACCTAACCATAGATCAGGTAAAGGAAGACCTCGGGTATCTCTATGAAAACATCGGCATAAGTGAAATACACAGTGTAGATATTTTAATAAAAAGAATGGAGGAACTACTGGGAAAAAACAACGAGAAATTTGCCGTGATTGCAGGGGCTGGCAATTTGTGCCGGGCTTTGATGAGCTACCATGGGTTTAAAAATTCCTTTGGCCTGGAAATTCTTTCATTATTTGATATTGATGACCGTATCACAGGCCAAACAATAGGCGGGAGAGAAATTTTTCATATTGACCATATGGAGGACATCATCAAACGCATGGGGGTTAAAATAGGTATCATTACCACTCCCCCTGAACCAGCGCAAAGCCTCGCAAACCGTATGGTGGAGTCTGGCATCACAGCAATTTGGAATTTTTCCCTGGCTGTAATTAAAGTGCCTGCTGATGTTGCCCTGCAAAACAGCTCTTTATATTCTGATTTCTTAAACTTAACGCATAAAATGTATGAATACGATGCCCAACAGCAAACTTGAAGTTCGTATCTGCCTTGGCAGCTCTTGTTATTCAAGAGGAAATGAAAAAATTCTCGACGTGATGCAATCTTATCTCCACCAACATAATCTAAACCAGCGTGTCGATTTCAGAGGTAAACTTTGTTCCTGCAACTGTAACAAAGGTCCCAATATTCGCTTTGGAGATAAAGATTATCATGGCGTAAGTGAATCCAACATTGAACTTATCCTGGAAGATGTTTTTCAGGGAGAAACAAAACAAGAATAACCCGAACAGATGCCCTTTACCTTCATATTTTTCACAACACAATACTCAAAATGAGTACACCTTACATTTACACTGAAAAAAACGATTGCCAGGATTGCTATAAATGTATCCGTGAATGCCCGGTTAAAGCCATTAAAATAGAAGGACATTCTGCCTCCATCCTTCAGGAGAAATGCATCTATTGCGGCCATTGTACCACAGTTTGTCCGGTAAAAGCAAAAAAGGTTAAAGAGGACATTAGCAAGGTAAAATACTTGTTGCAAAACCATAAAAAGGTGCTTGTCTCTCTTGCGCCTTCCTATATTGCTGAGTTCCCCGGAATAGCACCATCCCAATTAATCGCCGCACTCATGCAACTGGGTTTCTCTGGTATTTCAGAAACGGCTCTGGGTGCTGAAATTGTTACCCGTTATTTGCAAAATACTTTAAGCGAGATGCCTTCCGGTGTGAATGTTTCTTCATGCTGTCCGGGAATGGTAGAGCTTATCAAAAAGTATTACCCGCAACACACTGGCAAGCTCACGGCTGTGGATACCCCCATGCTGGCACATGGAAAATTTCTTAAGAAGCATTATGGCGATGTAAAAGTGGTTTTTATTGGCCCCTGCATAGCCAAAAAGAAGGAAGCCGACCATAATCCCGGCATTATAGATGCAGCCATCACATTTAGTAAGCTACGCAGGTGGTTTACCGAAGAAGGTGTTCAATTTTATGACAATCCGGATGAAAGCCAAAAGAAAAATCAGTTTATACCTTATCCGGCAGGCAGGGGCAACCTCTACCCTATTGAGGGCGGCATGATCAATTGTTTAAACAATGTAACTCCAGGAGCAAAACTCACCAGTCTCTCATTTTCTGGTATAAAAAAAACAATGCCCATTTTAAACGACCTGGACAATTTTGAACCCGGCGAGCAGGTATTTCTGGAACTTATGGCCTGCGAGGGTGGATGCGTAAACGGCCCGGGATGTACAGGAACACGCTCCCTTGCCATAAAAAACCTGCAAGTGGAAAAAACGGCTCTTCATGCGCAGCCGCACGTACCCTTTACCCACAATGCTATCGACTACTCCAATACATACAACTATATTAATGCCGTGGATATGCAGGAGTATGCACAATTTGAGATTGAAGAGGTGTTGAAATCCATAGGAAAACAAACGCAGAAAGATGAATTGAACTGCGGTGGATGTGGCTATGAACACTGCCGTGATTTTGCCTGTGCCGTGCTAAACCAACATGCCGAAAAAGACATGTGCATCTCTTACATGCGAAAACTGGCGCAGGATAAAGCCAATGCCCTGCTGCAGCGCATGCCTTATGGCGTGGTAATTGCCGATAAAAACCTGAAAGTGGTGGAATCGAACCGCAATTTTGCTACGCTTGCAGGAGAAGATGTGGTAATGGCATTTGATGCCAAACCCGGGTTGGAAGGAGCTTTCTTGCCAAAATTAATCCCTTATGCTTCGTATTTTAAGAATTTTATAGAATCTGATGCACAAAGCCTAGAAAAAGACATTAGAAATGGCAAGCAGCTATTACATCTCTCCATATTTACCCTGCAGGGAAAGAACCTGTTCTGTGGTATAGTACATAACCTGCGGGCACCCGAATTAAAACAGGAAGAAGTGGTGAAACGCACGCGTAAGGTCATCCGGCAAAACCTGGAAACCGTGCAAAAGATCGCTTTTCACCTTGGAGAGAATGCCTCTAATATGGAAACCCTTTTAAACTCCATTGTTGATATACAGGGAGAGGAAGGGGGCGATGATGTTTGTTGAAGTGAACCACTTGCAGAAACAAAAAGGTAAAAATGAAATCTGTGGCGATGTATTCCTTTCGCAGAAGATAAAAGCTGAAAACCGCACCATTATTGTACTGGCCGATGGCCTTGGATCTGGTATCAAAGCCAACATCCTGGCTTCCATGACAGCTTCAATGGCACTGAATTTTATCAAATCAAACTCACCCATTGAGCACACGGCCAAAATTATCATGAGCACATTACCCGTAGACAGCTTCAGAAAGATAAGTTATTGCTCGTTCACCATACTCGACATCGTGGGAAACAATATTAAACTAATTGAATATGGCAACCCCGGTGCTTTAATATGGAAAAACGGAGATTTCTACGAGCCTGAGAAGAAAGAAATTGGCATTCCTAACCAGGAAGTAAAACAGGCCTTGCTTACCGCTGAACTTTCCATTAACCAATCTGACCGTATCATCCTGGTTACCGATGGCATTACCCAATCTGGCATGGGTGGAGCCGAAACTCCTTTTGGCTGGGGCCATAAAGACCTTAAAAAATACATTTATAACCTGATGCAGGAAAACC
>JBEPYD010000385.1:202-4541 GCA_041641575.1 Bacteroidales bacterium | reverse complement strand
ACGGAAACGATAAAAAATCTGCCCTTCAGGCAAAATATGATGCCCAGAAGATTGCTTTTGGCCCCATCATGTTCCAGGCAGCACGCGCATTGCGAAACCTCAACATCCTGGAAACGCTGGAAAACCATCGAAAAACTGGCCTTAAAATCACAGAAATTGCCGAAAAATGCAATCTGAAAGCATATGGAGTGAAAGTGCTTTTAGAAGCCGGGATAAGCCTTGAGCTTGTTTATGTAAAAGATAATCAGTATTTTATCACTAAAACCGGCTGGTTTATGCTAAAAGATGATCTTACACGTGTAAACATGGATTTCACCCATGATGTGAATTACCTGGGGTTTTATGAACTGGAAAAATCCGTTGCGGAAGGCAAGCCAGAGGGGCTGAAAGTATTTGGGGAATGGGAGACCATTTACGAAGGGCTTTCCCAACTTCCTGAACCGGTGCGCAAAAGCTGGTTCGCCTTTGATCATTTTTATTCTGATGTGGCTTTCCCTGACGTATTGCCGCTGGTGTTTAGCCAAAAACCAGAAAAAATCATGGATGTAGGAGGAAATACCGGAAAATTTTCCATGAAGTGTGCAGCGTATGACCCTGAAGTGAGAGTAACCATCCTCGACCTTCCCGGACAGTTGGCTGATGCAGAGAAAAACATCAAGGCGGCTGGTTTTGAAAGCAGAATATCCGGTTACCCACTCAACCTGCTGGATCATAGCCGTCCCTTTCCAGAGAATTTTGACGTGGTATGGATGAGCCAGTTTTTGGATTGTTTTTCGCAGGAGGATATTGTTGAACTGCTGAAACGCGGAAAAGAAGCACTCAACGAGAATGGTGCACTGTTCATTCTGGAAACCTACTGGGACAAACAGCAATACCCGGCATCTACCTACAGCCTCCATGCTACTTCATTATATTTTACTTGCCTTGCCAATGGCTGCAGCCAGATGTACCACTCCGGAGACATGTTGGCACTGGTAGAAAAAGCAGGCATGAAAGTATCTGAGGTTCATGAAAATATTGGCGTTAGCCACACCTTATTTAAATGTGTACCTGCCTGAAGATGAAAGATAACTACAGGGAAATATTGTTTTCCGGCGATGAAATATTAAAGCTAATTCCGCAACGCCCCCCTTTTGTTTTCATTGATAAATTCTATATGCCACTTGCGGACACCTTTTTTAGCAGCTTAACAATAACCCCCGACAACCCATTTGTAAAAGAAGGTTCAATGCAAGAGAGCGGACTTTTTGAAAACATAGCCCAAACTGCTGCTGCGGGAAATGGTTACAAAGCCCGTGTGAATAATGCTGAACCTCCGCTTGGCTTCATCGGTGCGATAAAAAAAAGCAGGCTTTACAACTTACCTGTTTCCGGATCTACCATCCAAACACGTGTAAAAATAATCTCAGAATTAATGAATGCCATGGTGGCAGAGGGCGAAAT
Organism: Bacteroidales bacterium; assembly: GCA_041641575.1. Lineage (GTDB taxonomy): Bacteria > Bacteroidota > Bacteroidia > Bacteroidales > JBEPYD01 > JBEPYD01. The sequence goes on along the minus strand of JBEPYD010000385.1, from coordinate 3,098 downwards.
TTTCCAGGAAAATAATATTCTATTATCCTGTCAATTGAACATTTTCCTTAAAAGTTAGTTTAACTTTGTTGATAAGTATGCCTTTGTGCAATTTCAAACCAGATTGATTTTAAATAAATTTGCTGAGAAATTATAAAGTAAATGATCCAAATGATTGTGAAATTTCGAACATTTTCGATATAAACCTATAAACTAAATTTTAAATAAGATGAAAAAACTATTATTTGTTTTGGTAATACCATTATTTCTGTCCTCCCCCCAGTTAAATGCACAACCATTCGAGTATGGTGATAATGTACTGAATTTGGGTATTGGCCTAACACCTGTTTATTATGGAAACGTCTATTCTTCATACTCTCCGGGCCTAGAGGTTAGTTTTGAACATGGATTTTTTGAAAAACTTGGCATTGGCTATATTGGAATTGGGGGATATTTTGGTTATAGAAATAGTGATTTTGACACTCAGGCTATTATCGCTGCCAGGGGCACATATCATTTTGATTTTCTTGATATAACCGGTGAAGACATTTTCGAGAACCTGGATGTTTATGCCGGTGTATTAATGGGGTTACGATTTGAGAGAGATGATTATATAACCATAAATAATTATACATATGGAGTGTTTGATACCTTTATCGGTGCGCATTACTATTTCTCTGATTTTTTCGGGGTTTACAATGAAATCAGCTATAGTGGAATATCATATTACACCTTGGGGATAACGTTCAAATTTTAGATTCTTTTGGTCTTTATACATAGCCCGGCAAAACCATTGCCGGGTTTTTTTTGTCTTATTATTAAAAGAGCATCAAAATAATTGCTTTTTTTGTTTAACTTTTGCCTGCTTTTGTTAAACATTTATTACGCTTAAATTGTTTAAGTGCAATAATAACATACTAAAAGATAATAATAAGAGGTTTTGTCATTTTGATGATGAAACAATAAACAACTAAAGAATGAATACCTATAATAAAACGTTCAAAATAGCGCATGTTCCCATTTTTCTCATCTTCTTAATTGGCATACTTTCTGCCGGTCCTCTTCAGGCAAAAGAGGTAAACATGCCCCCACCCTATACATGGAAAAAATTAAAGTATGCGGCTGAAGCTCCTTCAAACACTTATCTGAAAGTTCTGATAGTGAGTAACCGAACCATAAAAAAGGAGGGGAATGAATTTATCGTAGAACATGGTATGAAGCGCTCAACGCCACGAACATTTTTTATGGCTTGTTTTTTTGAAGATTCTGTAGCGCTTGTTCCACAAAAATCTATGCATGAGGGTTTATCTAATATGCCTAAAACTAAGAACTTTCTTATGTACGTGAATGGCCATGGTAAAAACATGCGCAATATGATATCACGCGGTTTTGAACTAAGTTTGAATTATGAGGTAAACCTTATTTTGTTTGACTGGCCTACCAATAACATATTTCTCGGCGCTACGGCCACGAATGCATGGATGAGCGCACCAAATTTTTCCAAAACCATGTTGGAATTATCTGTTCTTAAAGATGAATTAATACCTGAAAGAGCCATTAGTATTGTATTCCATAGCATGGGTGCGCTGGTTTTAAAAGCATTTACAGGTAATCCGGCGCTTGAGTGGATAAAAGAGCCTTTTATTGATAATATTATTATGAGTGCTGGTGCTGCTCCGGTAAGAAATCATCATACATGGGTCTCAAAACTTGACATACAGGAGAATTTATATATCACTTACAACCAGAACGACCGTACCCTGAGAGGAGCATCATTGTTGATGATGGAAAAAATGATAGGCCACGGACCTGTTGATGAAAGGGCTGCTCATGCAGAATACATCAACTTTACCTCTATGGCAGGTTTGGAACATAATTATTTCCTTAACCGAAATGAGTTGCATATGCGAAACCCGGAAATAGAAATTTTTTTTCATCATGCCTTTAACGGAAGAAATGTAACCATAGAAGATTCCGGAAAGCATATGAATGATGCTGCAAGCCTTGATTCCTCCGGCTTATAAAAACGTTACCGCTGCAATCTTCATTAAGAAACATTAAATTGACAGAATAAAATCACATCTTATAATTTACAATTATAATCATTGTTGTTTTATATAGCCAGTTCATTCTTAGAAGTATATTAAAATCCATGCTTAAAATATATTGCAAAGACTCAGTAAAAATGGTTTAATTTGCAGTTGAATTAAAGAATTTGGATTTAACATTTGCCTTCTAATTGAAAAAAATACTTATAATTTCCTATTCGCAAACGGGTCAACTGGACAATATCCTTCAACAGATTGCTGCGCCACTTAAAGAAGATTCCAACATCCAGATCGACCATTATAAGATTACGCCAGAGCCTGAATACCCCATGCCATGGCCATCAGATGAGTTTTTCCGCGCAATGCCCAATTCAGTACTGGGGATTCCCTGTGCAATAAAGCCTTTAAACATTCCGGAGCCCGAAAAATATGACCTCGTCATTCTGGGTTACCAGGTTTGGTACCTCTCACCATCTATTCCGGTAACTGCCTTTTTAAAATCTGATGAAGCAAAACAAATTCTTTCCGGGAAAAATGTCATCACCATTCTGGGCGTAAGGAACATGTGGATAATGGCCCATCAAATTATTCAAACGCTGCTCAAAAAGGCAGGGGGCAAACATGTCGGAAACATTGTTTTGGAAGATAAAAACAACAATCTTGTATCAGTGCTTACTATTATCCGCTGGTTAATGGATGGAAACAAAGGGCCTTATAAAAACCTTCCGGAAGCAGGTGTTTCTGTAAAAGACATTAAAAACGCCAGTCGTTTTGGAGAGATAATTCATCATGCATTAATAAATAATGAAGTTTGTTACCAGAAAAAACTTTCTTCCGCCGGAGCCGTAGACATCCATTATCCGATTTAC
>JBEPYD010000385.1:0-192 GCA_041641575.1 Bacteroidales bacterium | reverse complement strand
ACCTCTCACCATCTATTCCAGTAACTGCCTTTTTAAAATCTGAAGAAGGAAAACAAATTCTTTCAGGGAAAAATGTCATCACCATTCTGGGCGTAAGGAACATGTGGATAATGGCCCATCAAATTATTCAAACGCTGCTCAAAAAGGCAGGGGGCAAACATGTCGGAAACATTGTTTTGGAAGATAAAAACA
>JBEPYD010000384.1:0-4568 GCA_041641575.1 Bacteroidales bacterium | reverse complement strand
ATGTACTCCTGATGCATGCAGAAGCACTAAATGAACTTCAGGGCGGAAGTGCTGAAGCGCATGAACTGGTAAACCAGGTAAGGCGGAGAGCCTTCCAGGATATGGATCATGACCTTTCGGGTTTGAGTCAGGCAGAACTCAGAGATGCCATTTACCGTGAAAGACGTGCCGAACTGTTTTTTGAAGGCTGGCGTTGGATTGACCTGGTTCGCACAGGAAGAGCCACACAAGCCATGAGAGATTTTGGTAAATCGAATTTTGATCCATCTAAGCATTTGCTTATGCCAATACCGCAAAGTGAAATGGATATTAATCCTGAATTGGAACAAAACCCCGGATATTAAAAATAACAGAAAATACAGCTTCATAACAAAATAAATAATACAAACAGATGAAAGTAAAAATATATTCACCTCTTCTTATCTTGCTGGTTTTTGCATTTTACAGTTGCAAAGAGGAAGTTGTTACAGAACCAGAAAATCCTTGTCTTAACATGGAGAATGCCGTGGTATCTGTAAATTCAAACGTGGTTTTTAAACTTTGTAGTGATGCAGATATTTTCACACTTTGGCCTGGAGATGAAGGACATAAGTACGAAAACTATGGAATTGATAAAGGCATTCAGTTCACCAATGATTCACTTGTATATGCATATCCTGTGCCAGGTGAATATACCATTACCCTGGTAGCCATCAATTCAGAGTTTAATGAAAGTGAGAGAAATATATCTACCTACACCATTAATGTAGTTGAAACAACAGCAGATTTTGAATATTTTGCCTACGAAGCTGTCTTTCCTCCTATTGAAGGAGAGAAAGTTGGGGATTCAATTATTCTTACAGTCCCTTTTAAAACGGATGTTTCCGATATGGTGATGACATTTGAGGCAGGTTTTGCAGAGGTATATGTTGATGACAGCTTACAGGTAAGTGGCGTAACCTCAAATGATTTCAGAGAACCTGTAAACTACAGCATTTTTTCGTGGGATGGCAATGCAACTGCAGAATATACGGTACGCGTGAAAAAAGTGCCTCCAAAAACTGAAAATGAGCTTTTTAGTTTTGGTTTCCAGGGAATAAATGACCAAACCACAATAGACCATGATTCACTGATTATTAAGTCAGTTGTGCCTGCCGGTACATCAATTAACAATTTAGTGGCAGAGTTTACGGTATCAGAAAGTGCCATAGTTAAAGTAGATGGCCAAACACAAATAAGTGGCTCAACGGCAAACAACTTTTTACAAGATGTAAAATATAACATTATCGCTGAAGATGGTTCAATTAAGACATACGACGTGGAAATTGAATTTGCCCCAAGCGACAGAAACAACTTCTTGTATTTTGCATTTACTGATCCGCAGGTCGTGGGTGAAATAGATAACGAAGAAAAAACCATCATCATTACGGTTCCTGAAGGCACTGATGTTTCCAGCATGCAACCTGTTATTAGTACCTCAAAAGGATCAACCGTATACATCGGGGGGGAAGTTCAGGTTAGCGGAGAGTCTGTGGTTGATTTCACCAATCCGGTTTATTATGTGGTAGAAGCCGAAAATGGCGATATCGCTCTATATAAAGTCACTGTTCTATTTTCTAATTAAATATTTATTAACTAAAATTTCAGTAATATGAAAAATTTACTTACGCTTAAAAATGTGCTGATAATACTTATGGCTTCGTTCATAGGGAATGTCAATGCGCAATTAATAACAGTAGACGGGACTGCAGAAGCAGCCTGGGATGCGGCTCAATGGAGAGCCATAGACAATGTGTTACAGGGAGGTGACAGCATTACCAATGCTGCAGACTTCAGCGCACAATACAAATTTATGTGGGATCCACAGGGTATATATCTCCTGTTTGAGGTTAGCGATGACATACTAACAACTGACCAAAACAGGTATCACAAAAATGATATGGTGGAGATATATTTTGATATGGATAATTCAAAAAATATATTAAAACCAGGAGCCCCGTGGAATGTGACCGCTTACGATGACAACGATTATCAGTTTCATTACGTTATTGGAGAAGACACCCTGAATAATAAAGATGTAGAAGTAGGAAAGGATATTGCAACACCAGGCATTTATATAATCGAAATGTTTTTTGACTGGGCTGACCTTGGACTGTTAAGTGCGCTTAATGAAGGTGATGTAATCGGTTTTGATGTTACCGCGGGTGATAACGACAACGGTACCGGCCGTCACTCATACCTGGGATGGAATACTCCTTCCGGAGAAGCCTATCATGACCCAAGCTTATTCGGAACTCTTGAATTAGCAGCCAGTAATCTTGCAACTGTTCCTACCGGTGTTATGGTTGATGCAAAACCAGACCCTGTATGGTATGATGTACCTACTTACACCATTGGAAATGAATTGCAGGGAACCACTGGTGGTGATGAACTGAGTGGGAACTTTAAAGTATATTACGACTCTGAAGGAATTTATGTTTGGGCTGTAGTATTGGACGACACCCTAACCACTGATGGTGGAAACAGAGTTTGGAAAAATGACAATATGGAAATCTATTTCGATATGGATAACTCAAAAAATCCAATTCCTGAAGGCGCCCCCTGGAATGTTTCTTCTTATGATGACAATGATTACCAGTATAAGTTTGTTTTCTCCCAGGACACCATATTTGGTGGGCCAAACACATTATACACCATTGAGCAATCCATTGACACCGGATCATTCTATGCTGTGGAAATGTTATTCCCATGGGATAGCCTGGGCGTTACCCTTACAGAAGGAGATACTATTGGTTTTGACATATTTGTAGGTGATAATGATAGCACAGACACCAGGCAGCGAATGATAAGCTGGCATAGCATAGACGGAGAAGCCTATCATAATGCAAGTCGATTTGGTACTTTGGTACTGGCAGAAAATGGCACCATGGTTAAACCTGAAGGTATTACCATAGATGGCAAAAGAGATCCTTTATGGTCAGAAATAGAAAAAAGGCCCATTGAAACATTTATACGTCCGGGAGATGCAGAAACCATTACCGATGCACTGGACTTTAGTGGATATCATCAGCTTTACTGGACGGACAGCGCCATTTACCTGCTTGTACAGGTTAATGACGACACACTCACCACTACCGCTGACCTTGCATATTGGAAAGTTGATAATATAGAAGTTTACTGGGATATGGATAATTCAAAAAACCCATGTCCGGGATGCGCCTGGAACGTTTCTTCTTATGATGATAATGATTTCCAGTACCAGTTGAGAATTGGTGACGAAGAATTGAACCACTATGCAGAGTTCAGCCAAAACATTTTCGATGGAGGCTATTTAGTAGAATATAAATTCCTGTTAGATTCAATGAATTATGTACATGACTATGTAGTTGGAGATAAAATCGGTTTTGATGTGTACATCACAGATAATGATGATAACAACACACGCGATGCGCAATTAACCTGGTTTGATGACTCAGGTGAAGCATATCATATTGGTAGCAAATTCGGAACCATTGAATTACTTGAAAATGGTATGACAGCGCCAAGTAATGAGTGTGAAGTTATACCTCCACTTGCACCTGCTAATCTGGTATCAGAAAACAAAACTGCAAGCTTTACTATCTCATGGGATCCTTCAGAGGATAACATAGCAACTGTGGGCTACGAAGTATATCGTGTTGATGAAAGTGAAGATGTATTGGTAGGGACCGTGGTAGACCCAACAATTGAAATTTTCGCGTTTGAATCTGAAGCCACTTATAAATATAAAGTGAGAGCATTTGATGAATGTCAAAATTTCTCTCCATACAGCCCTGAAATAGAAATTGTAGCTCCTGTAGTCCTTAAATATAATGTGGTACAAGCCGGATCTGCCATTACCCTTGATGGCAAAGCTGACGAAGATTTTTGGGCTTCTGCTGAGTGGGATACATTAACACTTTATAAACTTGATGATTCAAATGAAACGGAAGATGTAGTTCCTGAAGAACAGGATTTAAGTATAACATTTGCCCTTACATGGGATGATGACAATCTGTATGCCTTTGTCAACGTTGCAGATGCTGATGTTGTAACATGGGATGGTACTTCCAATGACTGGCCCACACGTAATGTTCCTTTCCAGTTTGATGCGCTTGAGCTTATGATAGCCAGCTCAAATGAACGTTATGGAGCAGATTTGGGAAGCTTTAAAGATGGTGATACACAATGGCGTTTTAATCCTGGTACCAGTGTAATTACTGGAAATCCCGGAAGCGCTGACCTTACTACTTACGGTGTTACATTTGCAGAAGGAATCAGCCTTCGTTTGGCCGGTGGTTATACACTTGAAATTCAATTTCCATGGGATGCTGTTTACAGAGATATAGATGTACCTGCTGACCTGGGAATCGGTACTGAAATGTTATTTGATGTTGGTATTATTGATAATGATGGAAGAAAAGATGGTGATATGTTCCTCAGAGACCATGAAGTACATTACGCTGACGCAACAGGACAGCACTGGAGAGCAACTGCTGGTTACAAAGTAATGGTGCTTGATGAGATGTCATCTATTTTCAATACGCTCAGAGTAAGTACGCTGTCTGTAT
>JBEPYD010000383.1:0-4575 GCA_041641575.1 Bacteroidales bacterium | reverse complement strand
TTACATAAGGTACCTGAGCTTTTGAAAGCATACTGAAATGCTCATCACTGTTTATTACAGGAACAACGATGATGCCATCAACCTGCCGGGAAATAAAAATACGGAGGAGGTGCTCCATCCGCTTTGGGTTTTCGTCTGAACTGCCAAATATGAGATTGTACCCATAAAGACTAAATTCATTTTCCAGTTCACGTGCCATTTTTCCGTAAAATACATTGGCAATGTCTGCCACAACCAATCCTATGATACCCGTTTTTCCTGTGCGCAGCGCCCGTGCATTCTGGTTGGGACGGTATCCCATTTCAAAAGCCTTTTCTTTAACCTTTAATATTACATTTTCACTGATGCGGTGCTGCTTTCCTTTGCCTGCCAATACCAGGGAAACCAGGCTGGTGGAAACATCCAGTTGATGGGCAATATCCTTTAATGTAACGCGGCGTTTTTTCATAGTGGTTTCAAAGATAAGGATTTTAATGAAAAGCTAAAACGATTTAGTAAAAATTTTTAACAATGGAATAGATATGGTTTATTCGAGATCAGTTAGATAAGTTTTATTTATCATTTTTGATGAGATGTGTAACAATTGAGATATTTAGTCGTTAATAAATCTATATTCGTCAAAAAAAATAGTACTTTCGTCAAAAATAATTTATCATGAAAAAAGTCAGTATTTTCTTTTCGATCTTCTTCTTTTTAAATCTTTTTCATGCTGGTGTATCAGCCCAACTAATACAAGGTACAGATGGTATTCCTGTAATCCCGGAAGGAAAGTATGATGTTCCTTCTGCTACTGACTCTGAATATACCGGGGGAATCATATACGTTGATCCTTCTGCGGCAAATAATGGTAACGGATCAATTGATAATCCTTATAATTCATGGAGTAATGTTGATATAAAAGCAAATACAGCTTACCTGCAGAAAAGAGGGACAAAAGCCAAAGGTAACCTGGTGTTGAATACAGATGCAGAACGCATACTCATTGGTGCTTATGGACAGGGTGAAAGGCCGGATTTAAACCTGCATCCGGATCATGAATTCCGGTTTATGGGGCATTATAGTGTGTTGAGGGATGTGAAAGTAGGCAAGGCCTTACGTATGGGAAGTTATAATAATTCACGAGAAAACATGTGGGTTTATAACTGTGAATTCGATCTCAGGAATGCCGAAGGTATCTGTATTGTGAACTGGAGTTCTAACAATAAAATTATTGGTAATCACCTGCATCATTCTCTCAGCGATGGTATATTTTGCCAGGACGTTGATGGTGGTGGCGCTGGCAATGAGATTGCATATAATTACATTCATGATATCAACATGAATTATATAAATGATCAAACTGAAAAAGGTTCTCCGGGAGATGTGATACAAATCTCTTCAGGAACAAATGTGCACATACATCATAATGTTTTGGATCACAGTAGTTCAGGAAATAAATTTGGAATAATTGTTCGCGATGAAAATAATTATTATGGTGATGCACCCATGGAAATAATCATAGAATCTAACATTATTTTTCTACCAAAACCCGGTTCAAATGGATGCGCAGGTATTTATTTGCAGGAAAAGCAAAAAAGTATCATCAGGTATAACCAGATAATCGGGCTGGAGAGAGATGATGATAATGCAGGTATTGTAGTCCGCAGCAGCGGAACCGATATAGAAATATACGGAAATCTAATGGTTAATATCGCACAGGATATAAATACCACCGAACCCGTTAAGGTATTTAACAATACATTTGTTGATATTCAAAACGGAGATGTAAATAATTGGCAACAGGTTAACAATAATATATTATCAAAAAAGGCTGATGGTTTGAACAACTCTAATCTTTTTGTTGATGTGGAAGGCGCAGACAATTTGTTTACCAATGCCGCTTCCGGTGATTATTCATTAAAAAGTACCAGCAAAGCTGTAGATGCAGGTCTGGATATGGGTTTAACACGTGATATGCTGGGTACACCGGTACCCCAGAATGGAAAACCGGATATTGGTGCAATGGAATACACCAATAACCCAACAGGAGGTAGTGAAGTAAATCAAAAACCTGTGGCAGATGCAGGTAGTGACTTCACCGTAAAGTCTGGAGATATTGTAAATCTTGACGGGTCTCGGTCATCAGATCCTGAAGGCGAAGCACTCTCCTATAGCTGGGGTGCAGGAACTGAAATAACCCTTAACAATCCAGAATTAGAAAAGCCATCATTCAAAGCCCCATTTGTATTTAATGAAACCACATTTGAAATTTCGCTTCAGGTAAGCGATGGCGTTTATTTTTCTGATGTTTCTAAGGTTTCCGTTACCGTAACACCTGATAATGGGGCCATTAATAAGTTAAAAAAGATGGCAGTTAAAGAGGTAGTGGCAAGTACCCATGATGGAAATGAACCGGAAAATACCATTGATCGTGAATTGATGACACGTTGGTCGGCTGAAGGTGATGCCCAATGGATTGAATATGATTTGAATGAAAAGGATTCAATAAAATATTTGCGCACCGCGTGGTATAAGGGAGATGAGCGAAAATCTTTTTTTGATGTGGAAGTATCAGAAGATGGTGCAACATGGAAAAAAGTGCTTTTTGATGCAGAAACAGACGGTAGAACAGCCGGTTTCCAGACTTTCACAATCGGCAATGCCTATGGCAGGTACCTTCGTATCCTGGGTTATGGAAATACAAGTAATAAGTGGAATTCCCTTTGTGAAGTGGAAATTTATGGGGGCTCAGAAGAAAGTGGTGTAAGTACAAATCTAAATCAGCATCCGCACACAAATGATATAAGAATATTTCCCAATCCTGTTCGGTCAGAATACGGCATACAGATTGAAATCAATGGCAGTTCTTATCATGGTGAATTTGAGCTGTATGATATGAGCGGGAGGAAGATCAGATCACTGCTTCCCGCTGAAGCACTGCCAGACTTGCCAACAGGTGTTTATATTGTCTCTTTATTCCACGAAAATGAACTTTACAAAGAAAGAATCATGGTACAGTAAAAGAGGTTTGATTATTGTATAATCGTAAAAAGCGCATCCCGGATAAGGAATGCGCTTTTATTAAATAATAAGCCTATGATGTTATACTTTCTTTTTGAGGTCTTCTGCTTTTGATGATTTTGCGCCAACTTTACCCACAAGTTTTTTTAACTTATCCAGTAAACTCTTCTTTTTATTTTTACTACCAGATTTAACAATCTTCTTTTCTACCTTATCAATTTTCGATTTGGTTTTTTTAAGGCTTTTTTTGGCTTTCTTAAGCTCTTTTTCCGTTTGTTTCTGGTTTTTCTCCTTCATTGCTTTAGGCACGGATTTGGAGAAGTCACTTACCTGATTGGTTTTAGGGGCAGATTTGTGTTCTCCTTTTCCTGAAGTAGTTGTTGCCTTGCCCTGACTAACTACCGGTTTTTTTGTTCGTGGTTTTCCACCTGTATTTTTAGTAGTTCTGGCGGCAGGTTTGCTCCTGCCCCGGGTGGTTGTTTTACGTGTAGCAGCAGGTGTTTCTTCTGCACTGCCAGTTTTTTTTGCTCCCGCGGAAGCTTTTGGTGTAGATGGTTTGGTAGTGGAAGCTACCGGTTTAGCCCTGGATGAGGTGCGCGTAGTACGGGCACCGGTTGTTTTTTTAGTGCCGGTGGTTGTTTTACGCGTAGTACTTTTTGCACGGGTGGCTGAAGTGGTTTTACGGCGGGTTGCCGGCTTTTTAGCGGCTCCTGCTTCTTTTTTTTCAGCAGATTCCTGAGGCTTTTTATTTTCGTTTGCTTCCATATTATATATCATTTAGTTGTAAACCATAAAGTTAATGTTAATTAATTGTTAAGCGAAACTTTAAAACATTAAATTATTGTTAAATTTAATATTTTATTGATTTTTGATGCTTCTCTCCCATAATATTTTTCCTTCATCGTCATACACTTTCATGATAAGTATACGGTTATTCTGGGGTCCTTTAACTTCTATCATTCCAAAATTCCTTTCCTGAACCAATGTTCCGGACATTCGTAAAGTGTTGTTCTCAGAGGATCCACCCGTATGGGTGCCCGAGGTAAGCGGAGAGAAAGTAGCATCATAAATATCAGGTTTTCCGTTGCCGGGAAGGTAACTGAGCTCGCTGTGGTGTCGGTCGCCGGAAATGAAGATTACACCTTTAATGTTCTCTTCATAAATGAAATCAATAATTTCCTGCCGTTCACTGTCATAGCCATAAGCAGAATACATCTCATATTGTGCCGCATCGTTGAGGAATTGCCCGCCCATTACTACAAATTTAAAAGTAGCATGGCTGGCTGCCAGAGCATCTTTTAACCATTCCAGTTGTTCCTTGCCTAAAATGGTTCGTTCTCCGGAAGTGCGTGTGTTTACGCTGCGGTGGTAACGATTGTCGAGCAGGAAAAAATCCAGGTCGGCCCATCCAAATTTCGTGGTGATTCCTTTAATGCCGTTAACACCATAGGATGGGTTGGCCCAGAAAAGTTCGAAAGCTTCAAGTGTCGTTTCTTTATTCCAGAAAGAGCGGTCGGAGTTGTTGGGGCCAAAATCATGGTCGTCCCAAATGGCATAATGATGGGTGGCGGAGAG
>JBEPYD010000382.1:0-4577 GCA_041641575.1 Bacteroidales bacterium | reverse complement strand
GTAGGATATATTCAAGGAATTCCCCGGAATGTATATCATTACGCACCAGGCCAACTTTTTTGCCTGCAAGCTCACCCGGGCCTCTGAAAGCGGCGTCTCTTTCCAGATATAACTCACTCCATACAGTAATAAGAGGGAAAGGATAAACGTCAAATACCTCCAAATATCCTTCATTTATCCGTAACCCTGCAATAGCATCAATTTGATTGGCTTTCAGGGCCTCTGATAATTCACCTCTTGTGCCGGAAATAAGTGTAAAGGTAATGGATAAGTCCTGAGATATTTGCTTAAGAATATTTGGCACAAATCCTTTTGGAATACTTATTCCAGAAGTGTCTTTAAATCCTGATCTTACAGGAATTCCTACTATAAACTTTGATTTAGATTGGGATTTTACATTGTTTATGCTTTCCGGAATACCTGTTGTATCAGATTGGGAAAATACAGATTTGTTCAGATTATCCAATACTATCACCAACAAAAAGCACCATAACCATTTTTTCATCTCCTTCGTAAATTCTTATATTTCCCTGAAATTTGCACAAATTGGGATTAAAAATTATACGAATGTACGGCATAAATAAACAATTCACATGTCTGCGCAGCAGGTTTTGACCAAATGCTTCAATGATTTGGTAGATGACTAATGGAGCAGGGATTAACCGTCGGAATTTTGATTATCTGCTTCATCTGAGTGCTGATAGCAGCGTACCCAGTCAATTTCCATATACACTGGCAAGGCGCCGCCTTTTGGATCATTGTAGATTCCGGAACTGAAGTTTAGGAAAAGCGGTTGGTCAGGAATATTTTCAGTAATGGTTTTTAATGTCATACCATTGATGCGCCAAATCATTTCCTGCGGTGTCCACTCAACTTCATAAATAAAAAATCCTTTCTTTAATTTACGCGTTGTTACTGAACCTATATCTTTATTTTCGGCAGATAAAATGGTGCCCTGGTATAGTTTTTTTGCATTGTATCGGCAGATATCAATATGGGGTATAGCATTTCCGGAAATCATCCAGAACGAGTGGCTGGCCGGTCCGGCATGCATATGTAATTTTGCCCTGAAAAGGCCATATTGCTGACGAAAAAATTTTCCGGTGTTTATGATACCGGAGGTGAAATCAAATTCTTTTGGGATGAAACCAAAGGCAGGGTTCCATACTTTGCCTTCTGTTTTTTCTCGTGTAGTGACAATTTTTAATACACTGTCCCTGATCTGAATGTTGTCCCCATCTGTAGGAAAATGTAAATCTCCCTCGTTTGAGTAAGCATCTTTCAATAACTCCTCACCACGGTAATAGCGGGTAAGCCATTTCTTTTTATCAAGTGTGGGAGAATCAAAATCATCTTCAAAGGTCAGCACCCATTTTTTAATTTCATCAAATTTGTTTGAGTTTTTTAACTTGTTGTACCAAATTATTTTTTCTGACTTTTTCAGCGAGAGGTATTCCTGTAGCTTTTTATATTCCTCAGTACGCTCAAACTTTTTCTTTGGCGATAAGGCCATGTATGTCTGTACTTCTTTAAATTCGGGACTTTTAATGTGTGCCTTCAGAGTCTCATATTCTTCAATCTCTTTTGAGCCATGCATGCGGGTGTAGGTATCGTATTTCATGGAGTTTTTATACTTGAAATACTTTTTTATCTGTCTGGAATTTTTAAGTTTATGGTATTCCTTTTCCTTTTCAAACTCGGGTGTAAGTTTATATTCTTTGGGATCTTTTTCCTGCTTTACTTGTTTAAATTCGGTTGAATTTACCTCATTTTCAAGCTTCTTAAGTTTATCTACAAGTCCGGAAGCTTCTGTTTCTGTGAATTCCCTTAACTGACCCGATTTTAGTATTTTATAATACTCTTTAACAGATTTAGACTGATCAAGAGTTTTATAACGCTCCAGTTTATGATATTCATCTGTATCAGAAAATTTTTGTGATTCTATAAAATGCTTTATTTCCTGAAATTCTTTTGAAGTGATAAAATTTTCAAGTTCCTTATAATGTTTAAGCTCACTGGAATTCTTAAACTCAAGAAATTGTTGGTATTCTTTTTCTAAATCATTTTCCCTGCTTTCCAGTGCGCTGGTTTTAGGGATAAATCCTAAAAGGAATTTTAAGTTTGCCATCAGATCAGCTATTGCATTAACAAGTTATAATTTTATTACTCTACTCAACGATTAAATGAGGTTCATGGTACATTTTATTCTGTAAATTTAATAAATACACATGAACTTTTATATTTCACCTTTAAACGTAAGGGTTTTATACGGGAATAATGCAAAAAAGATTAGTTATTTATTACAATTCCTTTGGCAGGAAAGTAAATATTATGCCATACAATATCTTAAAAAATTGATTTATAGCTATATGGGTAATTAGGCATCATTTTATTTGCCCGGCAGAAGTTGCAAATATCCGCAATAATTCAATATATTAGCCGAAATGTAACTTTTATATTTTTTTTAAGTATTTAAACATAATATATGGTCAAATTCATCTTCTGAATTGCAAATGGCCATTGAATTAAAGAAAAGCATAACTCTTTATGGAGAAGAAAAAAAGTTCCCGTGAGCGAATTCTCGAAACGGCAGAACGCTTGTTTATTGAACAAGGTGTAGAAAATGCCACTGTGAGGGAAATTGCCAGGGAGGCGGGCACAAACCTTGCATTGCTGAATTATTACTTTAAAAGCAAAGAAAATTTATTCGATGAGATTTTTAACAATCTTTTGGAGAAATATACCCCTTCATTACCTAAAATCCTGAATGCAGAATTGCCCCTGAATGAAAAAATTAAGGAGTATGTAGGTATGTATGTTGATTTACTTATAAATAATCCTAAACTGGTTACGCTTATCCTCTCCGTACTCAGGCACTCACCGGAAAAAATGGCCAATCTAGAGCCTACCAACAATTTATATGTTTCTGAATATTTTCAGGAACAACTTGTACAAGAAGCTGAAAAGGGAAACATCGTTCCCACCCATCCGGAACATTTTTTCATAAATATGATATCGATGATTGCGTTTCCATTCACCATTAAGCACCTGATTATGCATAAAAACGAACTTGATGAGGAGGGGTTCACAACGTTTATGCATGATCATAAAATGTCAGTTTCAAACACCCTGATAGCTTCCCTCAGTCCCTCAGCGAACCCGCAATGAACCAATTATAGATAAAGGCGTTCAATTAACCTAAGGCAAAGTTTTTAAGCCCGGAAAATCATTAATTTCTGTGGCTAAAGGATAATTTTATAATTAAACCTATGGATGAATGCAGGCAGCAGTACTTTTTCTTTAATGAAGAATTTATTTCCTGCCATCAATTTTTTTCGTACCGGAAAGATCCCTCCACAGAAATTTATGAAGTACTCCGGATAATGCAGGGGAACCCTCTTTTTATAATGGAGCATTATGAACGTTTTGTATCTTCCCATCAGCTAAAAAATATAAAGCCTGCGCTTACTGAAACAGAATTTCAGAATATAATAACCAAACTGATCAGAAAAAATGAAGGCAGGGATGGAAATATAAAAATTGTCAGTGGGTTTAATCCTGATACTTCTGCAGTGGCCTATACCATGGCCTGGTATATGCCTCATCATTATCCTTTACCCGAGATGTACAGGCAGGGAGTCTCCACTGTATTATACCCTTTCGAAAGGCCGCAACCAAATGCCAAAGTATGGAACCATGATTTACGTGCAGAAATTGCCAAAAAACTTAAAGAAAGAAATGCATTTGAAGCATTGCTGGTGAATGCTAAAGGATGCATAACTGAAGGAAGTAAATCCAATATTTTTGCTGTAAAAGATAATGGTTTAATCACACCTGGTTCCGCAAATGTACTGCCTGGGATCACCCGCCAAAAAGTTTTTGAGCTTAGCGTAAAACATGCTCTTCCTATTCTGGAAAAGCCCATCAACGCGCTTGAACTTGAAGATTATGACGCTTTTTTTATAACCGGTACTTCCCCGCAGGTTTTACCTTTAAGGAATATTGAGAACCATTCTTTTGCTCCCGATCACCC
The DNA here is from genome assembly GCA_041641575.1 of Bacteroidales bacterium. Lineage (GTDB taxonomy): Bacteria > Bacteroidota > Bacteroidia > Bacteroidales > JBEPYD01 > JBEPYD01. The sequence continues at coordinate 544 of JBEPYD010000382.1, read as the reverse complement.
TGTTGTAAAAATGCTTATGGAGGAATATAGCCAGCTGATCGCTAATCATTGTCGGGGTAAAATATAACCCGGTATATTTCGTTACCTTTGAGCACATTTTAAAAATATGGTTCTCCCACGAATTTAATGGTAACTTGCAACTTGTTTATATATACTTATAGCTCTTTAATGGAAATTGTTTGTCAAACAGAGATAGCTTTTGAATTAGGATACCTAAAGAAGGATGCATTTGAAAATATTTCGAAAAAGGCAAAAAAACTATCGGTAAAAATGAGCAACTATATTGCGTCAATCAAAAAAAAACAACATTTAAACCATATTTACAACTATATTTAAACAGTATTTTAGGTCCTGTAAAAATATTTAACCACTAAAATAAGGGTAGTAGCAAAAATATAAAGATCCCCAAAATATACCACTCCATGGAACAAAAAAATGAAGAGTATCATGTTGAATTAAGAAATTTACGATTGCAGGATTTTCTGCACCTGAAGGAGGCTATGGAAGAGGTATATCCGGGTAACACAGAAATGCACTGGACCAA
>JBEPYD010000381.1:3760-4593 GCA_041641575.1 Bacteroidales bacterium | reverse complement strand
CAATCCATGAATTATCCCAAAATATTTGAAAATCTTGATTTTATGGCAGTGAATGCCTACCACAGTTTTCCTGTTTATAACCGGGTGCAAATAAATTATGACCGAATGCGGGGATATAACAAGGGAATGCACTGGCTCTTCGAAACAGCACCTAACAATTCAGGAGGGGGTTCAGAAGGTAAAACCTGGTTTATTCACCAGCCTGACGGTGCCATGCGTGCTGCTATATGGATGAATTATGCCCTGGGAGGCCAGGGAAGCATGTTCTGGCTGTGGCGCCAGCATCCGGCCGGGCACGAAATGCCTCATGGGTCTATGATTTCTTCATGGAACAGACCCACTGCAAATTATGACGATTTAAAAGCACTCGGTGCAGAGTTAAAGGAGTTTTCACCCCTGCTGATGAATGCACCCGTAAAACCCGCGGAAATTGCCCTGGTATACAGTCATGAAAATGATGAAGGGCTAAGAATTGAGCAATATTCAAACAACATACGGTATTATACTGACTGGACAGAACGGTTTTACCGCCCTGTGAGTGATGCTTTTCTACACAGGACAGTCATACACGAATACGCGGATATTAATGATTATAAAATAATCTTTGCACCTCTGATGCCGATGATTTCTCCGGAATTCAACAAAAGACTAAAAGAATGGGTGGAAGCAGGAGGGATATTAATTGCCGGCCCCATGACCGGATACAGGAGTGAATACTGGACGTCTTTCACCACTCATGCATTGGGTGATTTCAGCGAATGGTCGGGTATTTATGTTGATTCCCGCATCCCTATTGATGCTTATAATGTTGACCATGAGGATATCCTGAAGAT
>JBEPYD010000381.1:0-3750 GCA_041641575.1 Bacteroidales bacterium | reverse complement strand
TAAGCACGGCATGCATGATGAACATGCAGCCATTATCGAAAACGAAGTTGGAGATGGCAAAGTGGTTTTTCTGGGAACAGATCCTGGTGAGGAAATAATCCAAAAATTGATGATGAAGTATGCCGCCGACCAGGGTATAAAACCCATGGCTGAGGGAGAAAAAAATGTGGTTGTTGTGCCCAGAGAAGGAGATGGAAATAAATATCTGTTTGTTATAAATATTGAGAACAGCCAAAAAAATATTACATTCGGTACTTCAATGGTTGATTTAACTTCAGGAAAAGATATCGGTACCGGTACCATAAACCTTGAACCTTACCAGATTCTGATAGGGAAAATAAAATAAGGTTTTGTAAAGAATAAGTTAATCTTCAGAAATATTCCTTTGTTTTACAAAATGAAGCAGACCAGAAAATAATTGATAACCAAAACAACCACTTGTGAAAAGAAGCGAAATAAACAACATCATAAAAGAAGGCATATCTTTTTTTCGAAAACATCAGTTTTATTTACCCGAATGGGGTTATTGGTCTCCGGATCAATGGAAGAAAAATGAATCAGAAAACTTTAGTGAAGTTATTCACAACCAACTTGGATGGGATATCACGGATTTTGGTAGTGGAGATTTTAATAAGAGGGGTTTGCTTTTATTTACAATCAGGAACGGTAACCCTTCAAAAAAGGGCAAAACTTATTGTGAGAAGATCATGATTGTGGATGAGGAACAGGAAACACCACTGCATTATCACTGGCATAAAATGGAAGACATTATCAACCGTGGCGGGGGTAATCTGGTAATGGAACTTTATGCTTCAAATGAAGCCGGAGAAATTACAAATGAGGACATATCCGTAAGTATTGATGGTATTCTGAAAAAAGTTCCTTCCGGTGAAAAGCTTTTAATAAAACCCGGACAAAGCATCTGCCTAACGCCCGGACTTTACCACAGATTTTATGCTGAAAAAGGCGAAGGAAAAGTGCTTACCGGTGAGGTAAGCACTGTAAACGATGACGCCAATGATAACCGGTTTCACCAGGATATTGGTCGTTTCCCTGAAATTGAAGAGGATGAGGCGCCGCTTCATTACCTTGTATCTGATTACCCACGCTTGTATTAATTCTTTATATGAATTCTCAAAAAAAAATACATATTTCTGGTGTTGGATGCTGCCTTGTCGATCAGCTTTTTAATCAAATTTCGTTTGCAGCTCCGGGAATAAAGAAGTTCTTATCGCGGCAAAAAGGTGATGGAGGTCTGAAACCCGGACAACTTGTTTTTGCTGAAGAGTTTGAAAGGTTTGCCGGGGAGAAATTTATCAACCTTCTTCCCCAAATCACCAGTGGAAAAAATCCCGACACAATAAATATTGGCGGACCTGCTATCGTGGCGCTCATTCATGCCGCTCAAATGCTCCCACAGAATAATTTTAAAGTTGCTTTTTACGGAATGTATGGCAACGATGACCCCGGAGCATATTTACAAAAAAATCTTGCACAGACGCCTGTTGACATATCGCAGCTTAAAGAAAAAAACGGCACAACCCCTTCCACTGTGGTACTTTCTGATCCTGATTATGAAGAGGGTCAGGGTGAGCGTATGTTTATCAATTCCATTGCCACTGCATGGAACATGAGTCCTCAGCATCTTGATGAGAACTTTTTTAATTCAGAGATAACAATATTCGGAGGTACGGCGCTTACCCCAAATATTCACGACAATTTATCAGCTTTATTAATAGAGGCCAGGGAAAACAGTTCATTCACAATAGTCAATACTGTTTTTGACTTCAGGAATGACAAGGCCAATCCATCAGAAAGATGGCCAATGGGTGATGGTGATGAGGCCTACAAAAATATCGACCTGTTAATTATGGATCATCTTGAAGCTTTGCGATATAGTGGCAAAGAAGATCTGCACAAGGCAGTTGAGTTTTTTAAACAATCGGGGTGCAAAGCATTTATAATTACAAATGGGTCCCGGGATGTATGCATCTATGCAGAAGGTGAAAATTTTAAGGAACAGTCGGTAGCATTTTTACCTGTTTCCAAAGAAGTGTCTGAAAATCTGAAAACATCAAATACCGGAGATACCACTGGTTGCGGTGATAATTTTACCGGTGGTGTTATTGCTTCTGTAGCGCTACAAATGCAACGGGGGAACAAGGTTATAGACATCAGAGAAGCTGCGTCCTGGGGGATAGTATCGGGTGGCTATGCATGTTTTTATCTCGGTGGCACATACTTGGAGAAACGTACAGGCGAAAAAAGGAAAAAGATAGAAGAACTATTCAGAAAATATGAGAAACAGCCAAAATAAAAGCATACTTATTTTTGGTGCAGGTAAAATTGGCCGGTCATTTATTGGTCAGGTATTTGGGCGAAATGGATACCAGGTTGTTTTTTCTGATGTGAACCAGGAAATTATTCACTTGCTTCAGCAGAGAGAAAGTTATACCGTTGAATTTAAGTCAGAGAAAGAAGAGTCGTTTCAAATTGACAACGTAAGTGCAATACATGGAAAGGATCAGGAATCAGTTGTAAATGCCATAACAGAAACTACCATTGCTGCCACATGCGTAGGCAAAAATGCCCTCATTCATATCATTCCCTTCATTGCAAAGGGTTTAGAGAAGCGTTATGCAAAATATGGTCTGCATCCCCTCGATATTATCCTGGCAGAAAATCTGGTGGATGCATCCGCATACGTATTTACTGAACTTCAGCGCCATTTGCCGGCTGATTTTCCGTTAGAAAAAATGGCCGGATTAATTGAAACAAGTATTGGAAAAATGGTGCCCATTATGCCTGAAAGTCTGCGACTGAAAGATCCACTTCTGGTATATGCAGAACCTTACAATACCCTTATTGTAGATAAAAGGGCCTTTTTACAACCCATACCTGAACTTCCGGAGCTGGCTCCCAAAGAAAATATTACAGCGTGGGTGGAACGAAAAGCTTTTATTCATAACCTTGGGCATGCAACTGTGGCATATACCGGTTTTTTCCGTAATCCTGGTGCAAAATATATTTGGGAAGTACTGGAGGATGATTTTACGTATGATTTTTCCCGTCAGGTGATGCAGGAGGCGGCCGGGGCTCTGCTAAAAAAATATCCCTGGGAGTTTACCCGTAATGATTTGGAAAATCATATTGATGATTTACTCATGAGGTTTAAAAACCAGCATCTGGGTGATACCATATTCAGGGTTGGCATGGATTTACCACGCAAACTGGGAAGTGGCGATAGGTTTTTGGGTGCAGTATCCATGGCAAAGGAGACAGGTACAGAATATTCCAAAATTCTGAAGGCTTATGCCTATGGATTGTTTTTTAAAGCATGCGATGAAAATAGCCATAGATTTTTTCCAGATGAAGAATTTACCGAAAAACTTGATGAAGATTTTGATGGTACGATACAAAAAGTTGCGGGTATAAGTGCTGCCCGGCAACCGGAATTATATCATGATATCAAAAGCCATTACCTTATGCTAAAGAAATCCGGAAATGAATCAAACGGTGAAGCATAGGCTAAGCTTGTGAGGACATGTAATTGTGCTTGCCTGTACTGATGTCATCTTGATTTTTGCTAAAGTTTCACATACAGAATTTATCCCCCCTGGGCGAGCTTGCAGTTCGTGCTATACCCATTGCATAAAGGGCAATAAAAATGCTGAACATCAGCAATAAATAAGTATTTAATATAGGGTCTACTGAAAAACATGAAATATTTTTCTTTAATTGAAAATGTTG
>JBEPYD010000380.1:0-4599 GCA_041641575.1 Bacteroidales bacterium | reverse complement strand
CTTAGCGGATGGATACAACGATCGCGCGATTTGGGCGGGATGACATTTATTGATTTACGCGACCGCTACGGTATTACACAATTGGTTTTTAACATGGAAACGCATAAGGAACTATGTGTGCTGGCGCGTAAACTGGGACGTGAATATGTAATACAGGTAAAGGGTACAGTAGCTGAACGGAGCAATAAAAATACGCATATCCCTACAGGGGATATTGAAGTGATTGTGGAAGAACTTAATGTACTCAATAGTTCAGAGGTTCCTCCATTTACCATTGAGGAAGAATCAGACGGAGGCGATGAATTGCGGATGAAATACCGTTATCTTGATTTACGGCGGGCACCCTTAAAGCGTAATATGCTTTTACGGCACAAGATGGCTCAGGAAATACGTAAATATCTTGATGAAAAAAGCTTTCTTGAAGTAGAAACACCGGTACTTATTAAATCAACACCTGAAGGCGCCCGCGATTTTGTAGTTCCCTCACGAATGAACGAGGGGCAATTTTACGCATTACCCCAGTCTCCGCAAACCTTTAAGCAACTGCTTATGGTAAGTGGGTACGACCGTTATTTTCAAATTGTAAAATGTTTTCGTGATGAGGATCTCAGGGCCGACAGGCAACCCGAATTTACACAAATTGACTGTGAAATGTCCTTTGTTGATATGGAAGATATTTTCAGTACTTTTGAAGGCCTCACTGCCCATTTGTTTAAAGCTATCCTTGATGTTGAGGTAACAGTGCCATTTACCCGCATGCCTTTTATTGAAGCCATGGAAAGATATGGCTCTGACAAACCTGACCTGCGCTTTGAGATGAAAATATCTGAAATTTCAGATCTGGTAAAAGGAAAAGGCTTTAAAGTATTTGACTCGGTAGAATATATTGGTGGCATGGTAGCTCCCGGTGCAGCAGGTTACAGCAGAAAAGAAGTTGACCAGCTCACTGCCTTTGTACAAAAACCCCAGGTTGGTGCCAGGGGATTAGTATATGTAAAATGGAATGAAGATGGGACCTTTAAATCCTCAGTGGATAAATTTTACAGTCCTGAAGATTTGGAAGGATGGGCCACACATATGGGAGCTAAAAAGGGAGATATGCTATTAATCCTGGCCGGAGATAAATTTAAAACCCTTACGGCACTGGGTGTGCTTCGCCTTGAGATGGGGCGCCGGCTGGAATTGATTAGCAAAGGTGATTTTAAGCCTTTATGGGTGGTTGATTTTCCACTGTTGGAATGGGATGAAGAAACCAGGCGTTTTTACGCGATGCATCATCCGTTTACATCACCTTATGAAAATGATATAGCCTTGCTGGAAACCGATCCCGGTAAGGTTCGTGCCAAAGCATATGATATGGTTATCAATGGCGTTGAAATTGGCGGTGGCTCTATAAGAATACACGACAGACAATTACAGAATACCATGTTTAAAACCCTTGGCTTTTCACCAGAAGAAGCTGAAGATCAGTTCGGATTCCTGATGAATGCATTTCGCTATGGTGCTCCGCCACATGGAGGAATTGCGTTCGGCTTTGACCGGTGGGTTTCCTTATTTGCCGGGGAAAACAGCATCCGTGATGTAATTGCTTTCCCTAAAAACAATGCAGGCAGAGACGTGATGATTGATTCACCTTCACAGATTTCTGAAGAACAATTAAAAGAATTATCGTTAGCCTTAAAATTAACAAAAGATAAGGAGTAAGCCCTATTGTACCGTATAAGTCAGCTTTTTGGCACCAAAATACCCCTCGGATGAGATTCCTTCAATTTCTATGTTGAAGGTTGTCTCTACATCTGTTGTGAAAAAACTGACCACGGCTTTTCCGGAATTGTCCGTAGACATGGTAGGTAACCAGTATACAGTTTTACGTTTATCAAGCGGCGCATCTTCTTCGCGCAGACCTTCATACAGCGGTTCATAAAACTCCCTGGGGGTATGATATCCCAGCATGCGGAACTCCAGGTATCCTTTTCTCATCATCTGGCCTCTTTTTGTATATATGGCAATAACACCATTGGAACCCCGGCTTCCATAAATTGCAGCGCTTGGACCTTTTAGAATTTCAATACGATCCACATCTTCCGGGGGAATGCTGTATAGGATGCTAAAATCTACTGGCATTCCATCCACCACAATCAAAGGATCATTGCTTAATAAAATACTGCTTACCCCTCGTATACGTATGCTGTTGGTGCGGACATCAACACCAGGTATCCTGCCGCGCATTACCTGCAGAAGATTTGATTGTCCGGGAGGGACATCTTCCATATACAACACAAAATCGGCATTGTTGTATATTTTGGTACTGCTCTGCTGCCGCTTCCTTTTTTCTTCTTTCTCATCTTCCATGGCCTGAATTCTTTCCCGGTTTGCTTCGCGGTAATTCCAATCGGGCCCCTTGGCCAGAATTTCCATGCTCTCAACATGATGCGTTTTAAGAATGGTTTGCGGTGCGTTGGCACCAGATACAGTAAGGGCCAGATTTCGCTTACCATTTGGTTTTTCGGCTTCAATCACTACATCAATTGTGTCATAATATACGAGTCCTTCAAATTTGTAATAACCTTTTGCATCTGTAGTGGTTTGAAAAACGTCGTTATATTCTGACATTATACTTAAGGTAACATCAATTCCTTCCAGTGGCAAATCAAAAATCTCCCGGGTTACCCTTCCTGAGATGGTAATATTATCTTCAAGCGGAAATTTTATAGGTGGCAGCTCTTCAGATAACACATTTTCCCATTTAAACCTCCTCCATCCATGGGTAAGCATTAGCAAATCAAGCGCCTGCATCCGAAGTGGATCGTCAGATTCAAAATACCACGCTGGTTGCTCTATTTTTCCGGATAGTTCAGAAGAAAGCATCATGTAACTGATAATATTCTCATCCCATTCTCTTACAGGAGGCAGCTGTGTAGGATCGGTAACAGCTACAGAAAAATTGGTAGATATAGGCTTGCCCTCCGGATTGGTGGTTTCAATATACAGGCGGACTTTCTCCCTGGGGTTATAGACCGGTTTTTCAATGTCGATATTAAAGATTATTTTTTTAGATACGCGGTTAAAAACAAGCCGCTCGGCCAATGGTTGTCCGCGTTCAGTAAAAAGCGTGAAGACTACAATGCCATCAGGAAAAATGTTTTTTGCCACCTGAAAAGATGCCACTGAGTCTGTAATTTTAATAATGGAATCGAACTGCAGAAGACCTCCTGAGTGTGCGGTTATAAAATAGGTGCCGCTACCTGCTTTCAGGTTACTTTTTAATTTAAAATTGATAAACCCTTGCTGTAAATTATTTACATCCAAAACGACACCTTTTTCCTGCACCTCAGGCAACCGGAATTTTTCATCTTCAAACTCACCTTCCGTAATGATAGCGGTATATTTCTCACCTTTTTCAGGGGTTAGCGAAAATAATCCCATTCCCTTATGGGTACTCGTGAAATCTCCCAGTTTATTTTTCCGCCTGTCAGTAATAATGCCGGAGACTTCCACTCCTCTTCCCAAACCATCAATAGCCTTAAAAGCAATTTTGGTCGGTAAACCATGAACCATCTCACCCCCTTCCGGGAAAAACTGGAGATCAATTTTATTTTCGGCTTTTTTAAGCCGTCGGTTATATTTTCGGTTGTAGCGAATCTCTTCTTTATTGATAAAATTTTTATTTTCCGGATTTCTGATGTAAATATTTTCAGAAAAAATAAATGATTCATCGAAATTCCTCATCCAGTTTGTATAGGCCCTAATGGCATAATTGCCTTCTGAAATGGTATCCTGCAGCACAAAATCGCCATAACCCAATCCGTACCTGATTTTAATAATTCGCTGCTGCACCACCTGATTTTTGGAATTTACCATTTCCACGTATAAATTCGTGCTTCTTCTGTCCTGATGATGGGTAGTGGCATTTGCTACATAGGCCTTGAACCACAAATTTTCTCCCGCATTGTAATGGTTACGGTCAATATGTAAAAAAACCTTTTGCTGAGGAAACTTATTGAAGTAAGCAGATAGCCTTTGCTTTAGTTGTTCAAGATAGGGGTTCGTATCTGGATAAAGCGTAAATGCGCTCAACAAAATGAGTAAAATAAGGGTGAAAGAAAGATATAATTTTACGGGTAGTTTCTTCATTAGGTACTGTATTTTAATTGTGTTGTATGAAATTTAGAATTATTCATGCATCACATTTAAACAACAAAAAACATGTCCCGTGGGTTCGATTTTCAGGTTATTACCTGTTGTTTATCAGTACTCTCAATAAGGTCATGTTATTCTTGCTGGTGCAGGTATTATCATAAAGATATAATAAAAAAAAAGTAAATCCACGTTTATTGAAGCAAATTATATATGGTGGTTAGAAGAAAACCCCAACTTCCATGCTAAGCTTGACGGTTAGATGCTCATTTCCATTAATTGCGCTTGTTTTTCTGGTTTTCTGGCCGGAAGGCTGGCTTATTTCACTCGGTGTCAGTTTCTCCGAGTAGTATCAGTTCACGCGGAGCCCTTTAGATACTCCAATACAGGCCTTTTTAAGTAAGCCGGACAAAATAGCTTGATAATAATGATAAAGATCATGTTTGCAAGAAAGAACAAATC
>JBEPYD010000379.1:0-4617 GCA_041641575.1 Bacteroidales bacterium | reverse complement strand
TTGCCTACCGGCCGCTTTGAGTATGGAAATTATGTGGTGCCAATTTATTCAGGCCGTAATGAATATCGCCTGCCCGATTATCACAGGCTGGATTTATCTGTGACTTATAAACCCGGTGTAAATAAAAAGAACAGATTCCGAAGTGAAATAAATTTTAGTGCTTACAATGTGTACAACCGAAAAAATGCCTTTACCATCTTTTTCCAGGCTGATGAAGAAAATCCTAACAAGATGAATGCAAATAAACTCAGCTTGTTTGGCATTGTACCCGCGATAACTTACTCATTTTGGTTTTAAATCAGCAGAAATTTGCAAGTAATTATCCATTTAAAATGTATTTAATCTGATAACGATATTAAAATGAAAACAATTAAATTTTATTCCATAGTAAAATCCGGCAGGCTTTTCTTATTTGTCTTCACCTTATTCCTAGGCATAGCGATTTCTTCCTGTGTAGATGAAATTGAGCTTGACCTCGATGAAGCCGAATACACATCCCTTGTTTTTGAAGGGATGATAAGAAGTGACACCGCTGTGCAGGTTTTTAACTTATCGTACAGCGCGAGCTTCAATTCAGAGATTTCAGCCTTTCCTGTGCATAACGCCGAAGTAATGGTACATTCCGGGGATACAACCTATTATTTTGAAGAAAGAGAACCAGGTATTTACACGGCACCATTTAGAGGATATCCTGGAAATACCTATGAACTATTAATAGATGATGGGGAAAAGTCATACACGGCTATCGCTTCAATGGGAGAAACCATGAAAATTGATTCACTCGCTTTCGAGCGCTTTCCCATGGCAGGGCCCGATTTTCATCTTATAAAGTTTTTTGCCCAGGATCATCCTGAAAAAGGTCAGTATTATATGCTAAAACCCGTAAAAAATGAGCAAGTACAGGACAGTCTCTTTTTCTGGGGTATTCACTCAGATATGTACGGTAATGGCATGTACCTAAAAGACGAAATTGGAACAGTTGTGCGCATACAGGAAACTGCCATGGTAAAAATGCAATGTTACTCCATCAGCCGTGAATATGCTTCATTTATTAACCAATGTTCGCAGGCAGTTGATCAGAACCCTTTCATTTCCACTCCCGGAGCCAACGTGAAAGGAAACATTTCCAATGGCGCACTGGGGTATTTTCTTGCCTGTGATGTTTCTACTTCTGATAATTACATGCTTACAATAGAATAATCCGGCATTGGGATTTTTATTACATTTAGAAAATTTTAATTGCCTGAATACTTTTTTCAAATAAACTACCGGATTTATGTTTGCTTTTAAGGAAATGAACAAGCTTAACCGTGACCCGGCCTTCAGGGTTTACCGCCAGCAAAATATAGGCAGGTTACTGATCTTGCTTACAATTCTTGGAAGTTCACTGATTATGGCATGGGCATTTTTTGATGCTGTTTTTTTTCCGGCCAATAAGGAAATACTCCTTCAGTTGCGTTTGGTAGCCGTAGGGCTCTATATCATAAATCTTGTGTTTGCTCTAAATCTCACAAATCCGCACAGGCTTTATCTTCATCTGATTTTTCTTTTTTATGTGGGAGCTATATTCTCAACTTTTGCTTCTTTTTTTACTGGCGGTGTGGGTTCAGACTATACCATTGGGCTTAGCCTCATCCTCATTGCCTGGTTAATCCTTGTCCCGCTGAGTTACAGGAGCATCTTAGTGCATGCTGCTGCGTTAATCCTGCAGTATTATCTTATTTTACTCTGGCTTGATCCTGTGAATTTTGATTATAACAAGGCTGCTGAGACTGTCTTTGTTTTTTCGGGCATTCTCACAATAGGAATAATTGCAGCTTTGAATAACAATGAATCAGCCATGCATATTTTTCTGGACAGGGATACCATTGAGCACAACCTGCAAACACAAAAAAAGATTAACAACGAACTAACGCAGGAAATAAAACTACGGCGAAAACTTGAGGGGGAACTTAATCTTTTTTCATTTGCCATTGATCAGGTTCCCGCCAATATTGTAGTGATGGATCATGAAAGACGGATACAATATGTAAATTCACATTTTACAGTTTCAACCGGATTGGGTCCCGGTGAGGTAGTTGGAAAAAGTATTGTTGAGGTAGATCCGGCATTTGCTGATGAAGATGTACATAATTCTATCTGGAAAACAGTAAATAAAAATCAGATATGGCGCGGGGAATTAAAGAAACATTCCTTTGGTGGAAATACCATATGGGAAGATGTAATAATTGCACCTTTTTTAGATGAAACCGGAAAAAATAAAGGATACATCAGCCTGCAGGACGACATCAGCAAACGAAAGGAGATAGAAAGGGCCCTGAAGGAAAGCGAGGAAAAATACCGGATGCTGATTACGGAAGCCCGCGATGGGATAATTATTACACAGGATGGTGATTTTATTTATGTAAATGCTGCTTTTTGTGAAATGATGGAATATGAAGAGGACGAGGTGCTACACCAGCCTTTCTTAGATTTTGTAATCGATGAGGACAGGCAGCAATTGAAAGAACTGCATGAAAAACGCATGGCAGGGGCAGACTTTCCGCTAAAATATTCTATTAGGGGAATTACAAAAACCGGAAAAATTAAATATTTTGAACTGAACAGCACTACCATTCAGATGAATGGTGGACCTGCTGGTTTTATTATTACCCGCGATGTAACAGAGCACAGAAAAGCATTGGAAGCTTTAATGGCAAGTGAACGAAAGTATCGCGATCTGGCTGATCTGCTGCCACAAACCATTTACGAGACAGATACTGTGGGCAATCTTGTGTTTTTAAATAAACCCGGACTGGATTTATTCGGTCTCTCTCTAAGTGAGATCAGATCAGAAATATCAGTGCTTAACCTGTTGCATAATACAGACCATGCCCGCTTTAAAGCAGCCTATGAGGGGGCTCTTAAAAATGGCGGCGCTGTACACAGTGAATATAATGCCATTAATGCTGCTGGTAATATTATACCCGTAATTAACTATAGTGCACCCATAGTGCGAAACCAGAAAACAGTTGGCATACGGGGTATTTTGGTGGACATCTCTGAGCGCAAGGAGATGGAAGAATCCTTACGTTTATCGGAAGAAAAGTTCCGCACGCTCATTCAAAGCCTGCAGGAAGGTCTTTTTGTTATCCAGGATGGAAAATTTGCATACCTGAATGAAGCTGTGGTCGCCCTGGTAGGTTACCAACAGGACGAACTTACTGGCAAAGACATATTTACCGTTATACCTCCGGAGGTTAGGGAAGAGGTAGCTGAAAATTATGAAAAGAGAATTGCCGGACAGCCCGTGGAGAACACCTATGAGAGCCTATTGTTACACAAAGATGGTGTCACGCGGATTCCCATTATTTTATCACTTTCGCTTACCAGTTTTGAAAATAAACCTGCCGTAGTGGGTACGGCAAAAGATATTACAGACCGCAAAATGGCAGAGGCTGCTATCCGCGAAAGCGAGGAGAAGTTTCGTACCCTTAGTGCTTCTGCTTTGGATAGTATTATAATGTTTAACAGTGACCTGGAGGTGACTTTTTGGAATGATGCTTCAGAAAAAATATTCGGATACACCGAATCTGAGGCTGCTTCTCTTACCCTTGATGCGCTTATTAATTTAAGCAACCATCAGGATGTTTTCAATAATAAGGATCAAACGGCCCGTGCTATAGAAGCAGAAGGTAGAGACAGGAAAGGAAGAAGTTTCCCGTGCGAAATATCAACAGCCACCTTTACATTGCGCGGGAAAAATTACGGTGTGGGTATTATCAGAGATATTACGGAACGAAAACAAACCGAGGAAGAATTGCTTTCGGCCAAAGAAAACCTGCAAAACCTGAATGCAGAACTGGAGCAAAGGGTGCAGGAGAGTACAGAAAAGCTTACCCGGGCAAATACACAATTGCTAAATCTGCAAAAAGAAAATTTACAGTCGCAATTTGAAATGCTGAAAAGCCAGGTCAATCCCCACTTTCTGTTCAACAGCCTGAATGTATTAATCTCACTCATTAAGCTGGAACCCGATACCGCCGAGCGATTTACAGAACAGCTTAGCAAAGTTTACCGGTACGTACTTGAAAATAAGGAGAAGGATTTAATTTCACTGGCTACTGAGCTGGATTTCCTAAGTTCATATCTGTTTTTGCTCAACATCAGGTTTGGCGAAAAACTGCGTATTGAAATTCATGTGGAGCCGGAAAAGACGGAGAAATTATTGCTGCCTCTATCCCTGCAGTTGTTGATAGAAAATGCCATTAAACACAATACTTTTTCGCGCCGTAAACCGCTGGTGATAAATATTTTTACCCAGGAGAATATGCTTATTGTGTCTAATAACCTTCAGGTACGTGAAACACATTATACTTCTACGGGTATTGGTTTGCGAAATATCAGGAACAGGTATGAGATAATTTCAGAACTGAAACCTGTATTTGAGAATACAGGAACCCACTTTTTTGCCAGGCTACCGTTAATGGATGCCTGAGTTTGTTTGAAAAATTTAATTGTAAAAGATAAAGACCGTGAAAGTACTAATTGTTGAAGATGAGAACCTGGCTGCCCGGCGCCTGGAGAAGATGATTCATCATTTTGATGCATCCATTGAGGTAATTGATGTATTGGAAT
>JBEPYD010000378.1:0-4666 GCA_041641575.1 Bacteroidales bacterium | reverse complement strand
AACAACCAAAAGCAGATTTGGCTCATTTTAATATAGTAATCTTTACAAGTGTATTAAGAAAACAGGCTGTTATTTATAATGACGTAACAACCAACCATGGAATTCATGAAATTATTTGAAGAGAATTATATCCGGGTATCCATCGCAGGAAATGTTCTTGCCTGAATTTACTTCAATTTTTTCCTTAATGAATGATTGCTATTTCTTACTTTTGGAAAAATTTTAGTGAAATTGAAAGGCACATGAAGGATTTTGTCCGGTTTTTTAAATCGTAATGATTCTGTTTTATGTGCTTAAATTTTAATTTAATTAAATACAACAAAGTGAAAATAAAGCATTTAATACCCGTTCTTCTGCTTATACTATCCGCTTGTGATTCACAACGGGATTTTCAAAAAGAAGCAGATGAAATCCATAATGAAATTCTTACCATTGACTCGCATACGGATACTCCTTTACAATTAATGAGTGCTGGTATTAACCTTGGTGAATATAATCATCCGGATAGCACGGGCTCAAAAATAGATTTTGTACGGATGAAACAGGGAGGGCTTGATGCAGCCTTTTTTGCTATTTTCATAGGCCAGTCAGCCAGAGACAGTGCAGGAAATGCCCGTGCCATTGACAAAACATTTGAGATATATGCTGCTGTAACACACATGCTAAATGAGAATAGTGCATTTGGCAGCCGTGCCATTACCATAGAAGATGCCGTTGGTTTGAAAGAGGAAGGTAAGAATGCAATCTTTCTCGGCATAGAAAATGGCTATGCACTGGGAGACAGCCTTGATCTTCTGGAAACCTATTACAATATGGGCATCAGGTATATGACTTTGGCACATACCAAAAATAATGATATTTGTGATTCCAGCACAGACACCACCGAACATGGAGGGTTGAGTGATTTTGGTGTTGAGGTAGTGAATGAAATGAACCGACTGGGGATGATGGTGGATGTTTCGCACATTTCAGACAATGCTTTCTTTGATGTTTTGGAACAATCCACTGTGCCGGTAATTGCTTCCCATTCCAATGCACGGGCCGTGTGTGATAATCCGAGAAACCTCACCGATGAGATGCTCAGGGCAATTGCTGAAAATAATGGCGTAGTACAGGTTTGTGTTTTAAGTGCATACGTTAAACCGCCGGTAGAACAGCCTTTACGGGATTCAGCAAAAAATGCTGTACGGGAAAATCATGGCAACTATTACGAACTCGATGATGAGGGAAAAAAAGCTTTTTTAAAGGATTGGTATGCAGTAGACAATGTATTTCCACCAAAGCTGGCTACTGTTTCAGACCTTGTTGACCATATAGACCATATTGTAAAAGTGGCTGGTATAAACCATGTGGGTATAGGTACAGATTTTGACGGAGGAGGCGCCTTAGCAGATTGTTACGATGCCAGTGAGTTGAAAAATATCACAATTGAATTGCTCAAAAGAGGTTATTCCAAAGAAGATATTGAAAAAATTTGGGGAGGAAACCTTGCCCGCGTTTTTAACGAAGTACAGCAACAAAAGCAGGAAACAATTTAATATCATGGGATTTGGAATCTAACTTTGCTTCATCGTATCTTCTACCTGCCGTACTTGCCATAATTATGGTGGGTATGGGTTTATCCCTCACAAAGCACGACTTTAAGAACATTCTCGTACATCCCAAATCATTGCTGTTGGGGCTTGCATGCCAAATGATCATCTTGCCTGCCATTGCTTTCGGAATAAGCACTATTTCAGGCTTAAGCAATGAGCTAAAAGTAGGGATTATTATTATTGCCGCATGTCCGGGCGGAGCTACTTCTAATCTGATTACTCATTTGCTTAAAGGGAGGGTGGCGCTCTCCATTTCACTTACAACCGTGAATAGTTTACTTACCCTCATAACCGTGCCCATTATAGTAAACCTGGGGCTAAAGTATTTTATGGGTGAGACCACTGCCTTACAGATGCCCGTGGTAAATACCATTCTAAAAATATTGCTGATTACCCTGGTTCCCACAGCTGTTGGTATTTTTATACGGGCAAAGCGGCCAAAGTTTTCCAAAAGCCTTGAAAAACCTTTACGGTATATTATGCCAATTATGCTTGGCATTGTATTTTTAGTGGCTATTCTGGGAGGGCGTGGCGCTGATCCGCAGGGAACACTTAACCTTTACTTCAGAATTACTCCCTGGGTGCTAATGCTGAACCTGGCAGGCATGCTCACAGGCTTTTTAGTAGCCCGAACTTTCAGGCTAGGACGCAGAAATGAAATCACCCTTTCAATAGAGGTTGGAATACAGAACAGTGCCCTGGCCATAACCATAGCGAGTAGCCAAATGTTTTTGAATAATTACATGATGGCTGCACCGGCTGTGGTGTACGGATTATTTACTTTTTTTAATGCCGTTATTTTCGGGTATTTAGTGAAAAAGCTGGCAAAGCGTCAGTAAGCTAAATTCCATCCTGACGGAAAACGTAGAAGAATCCCTTAAACACCTCGTTAGGGTATTCATACTTTTCATCATCCCAACCCTTTGCTTCAATTACATAATAGTATACGCCGGGAGAGGCATAGTTATTTTTATCAACCTTTCCATCCCAGCCTTCCCAGTCGGCATGGTCTCTCTCATCATACATGTACTCATATACTTTTCTCCCATACCTGTTAAAAATAAGCAATCTGAAGGACCTTAGTGATTGGTCATCTACTTTGAAATTGTTTCCTGACCCTATAACTAAATAATTGGGTAACTCAAGCCTGGATTCCTCCACAATAATAGGCCCGGGATAAGCAGGGTCATCTACAGTAAATGAGTCAACACATCCGGCTTCACTGGTAGCGTATAATTTTACATAATAGCTCCGGGGAACACGGTATATAAATTCAGGTTGTACAGTAGAATCAAGGGTAATTAATTCCGGATCATCATGGTATGGCAATGTGGTATCTAAAAAATGCCACTCGAATTCATCACCATTCTGGCTCATATTTATAAATCTGGCAGTAAGTGGGCTGGAACCAGAGAGATCATCAGAAGAAAACTCATCTTCAAAATACCCCCTTACTTCAATATCAAATTCGGCATTGGTAACAATGGATTCATATTCCACGTCATCTTCTTTTTCAATACCATATTGATCACTGATAGTGAGGTAGTAGTGTGCATCAAAGGGTGGGGGATCAAAGGTGATGAATTGCAACCTTGTTCCATTGGCAGGAATAGGGTAATCAGGTTCTGACCGCCAGGATGCAATAAGCGGATTTTCCAGTTCCACTCTATCATGAATTTCCAGATCGTAGTAATAAAAAGTATCTATGGCAGCATTTGCACGAATATCCAGATAACTGCATGTGCTCCTGAAAAATGGAACTTTATTGTTATTTCCTTTCTCCACATCTACCGTCACACTGTCTTCATTATTGATAAAAACCCAACCCCTCATGGTAGTATCCACTCCTTCGGTGTCATTCAGCGTAACCTGGTAACCTCCGTCTTCCAGGCCTGAAACACTGCTTTCCATTACATCAGCATCAGTGGCAAAAGGGACAAAAGTATGGGAGACCGTATCGTACCTGGCCCAGGTAAAGTCAAAAGGGCCCGTTTTTGAAGCCCAGGTGGCGGTTAGCTGCCCAAGCGTTTCTTCGGAGGGAGGAGAAATAAATACAAATAGTTTATCCTTCACTTCAGATACCGGATAATCAAGCGTATCAGAAAAATCGGCCGTTGAAGAAGTTAGCTGGGCATTCCCGGATTGAAAAAAGCTTAATAAAACGAGTGCAAAAATGAAGTATGGCGTAATTCCTTGGTTGCCTTTATAATTCATGAATTGACTTTTACGCTGTTAATTTATTACATTATAAACTGCCATACCCGGTTTTTAGTATAAATGACGTGGCATAAATAAAGCTGCAATGATAGGAAAATTATTCATTCAATGGGTAATAATCAGCGCCAATACTGTTAAAAAAATATCATTAGAATAATCTCCTTATCCTTAATTTATTCTTATATTCACGATTAAATTCATATTTCGCAAACAATCACAAACATTTATCTATCTATGAAAAGTTCCTTATGGTTACTGCCGTTGCTTATTTCATTCTTGTCATGCACACAGGATGAACCCAATAATAAAACAAAATTTGAAATTCACAAAGGTGTGAATATATCCCACTGGTTGTCGCAGAGCAGTGCAAGAGGGGAGGAAAGAGAGAAGTTTTTTGTGGAAGATGATATCCGGTTTATTGACTCAATCGGCTATGATCATATTCGGTTACCCATTGACGAAGAGCAAATGTGGGATGAGCAAGGAAATAAGAATCCGGAAGCTTTTTCCCTTCTGCATAAAGCACTTGAGTTGGCTGCCACATATAACCTGCGGGTAATTGTGGATCTGCACATCATTCGTTCACATTACTTTAATGATGAAGTACGGCCTCTTTGGACTGACCCTGCTGAGCAGGATAAATTTGTAGCGCTTTGGCGAGATCTTTCTGCTGAACTTTCTAAATATCCTAATCACATGGTGGCCTACGAATTGTTGAATGAGGCGGTCAGTGATGATCATGAAGAATGGAACAAGTTAGTTGACAGAGCTGTAAAGGCGATAAGAGAAACTGAACCCGAACGTAAAATTGTAATTGGTTCAAATATGTGGCAATCTGTACGTACTTTCGATGA
>JBEPYD010000377.1:0-4673 GCA_041641575.1 Bacteroidales bacterium | reverse complement strand
GGGCCGGAAGGTAAGGTCGTTCATAAAGTCCTTGTTGAACAGGGTATCTTTTATCCTGGTGAAAGTGAAGTAAAAGAATTTTACATGAGCGTTTTGCTTGACAGGAATACAGGTAAAAACATCATCATGTATTCTACAGAAGGAGGCATGGATATAGAAACAGTAGCAGAAAAAACTCCTCATCTGATTTTTAAGGAGGAAATTGATGCCGGTATAGGATTACAACCTTTCCAGGCCCGGAAAATTGCTTTTAACCTGGGTTTAAGTGGGAATGCATTTAAAGACATGCAAAAATTTGTTGCTGCACTTTACGAGGCTTATCATTCCGGCGATGCTTCATTATTTGAAATAAACCCGGTATTTAAAACTTCTGACAACCAGGTGCTGGCTGCTGATTGTAAAGTAAACCTCGACGATAATGCCGTTTTCAGGCACAAAAACTACCCTGATATGGTTGATCTATCTGAAGAAGACCCTACAGAAGTAGAAGCCGGGAAACATAACCTCAACTTTATTAAACTTGATGGCAACGTAGGCTGTATGGTAAATGGTGCAGGTCTGGCAATGGCTACCATGGATATTATAAAGCTATCTGGCGGAGACCCTGCCAATTTCCTTGATGTGGGCGGAAATGCAAATGCTGAAACCGTGGAAGCAGGCTTCAGGATAATTCTGCAGGATAAAAATGTAAAAGCCATTTTAATCAATATTTTTGGAGGAATCGTACGTTGCGATCGGGTTGCAGAAGGAGTGGTAGAAGCCTATAAATCTATCGGAAATATTGATGTCCCGGTAATTGTTCGGTTGCAGGGTACCAATGCTGAAGAAGCCAAAGATTTAATTGACCAATCAGGCCTTAAAGTTGCATCAGCCATTACCCTTGAGCAAGCAGCCGAAGAAGTGGAAAAAGCAATGGCATAAAAAACTTTTGACTACCAGTCAACTTTTTTGCGGCGGAGAGGCATTGTCATACACCTGGCACCGCCTCCCCCGCGGGAAAGTTCCGAGCCCTCAATGGTGATTACACAATTATCATAGTTACTTGCTTTTACTTTTCCGGAAATAACATCTTCTGCCTTTAATACTTCAAATCCATTTTTGCTCATTTCTTCAATGGTATGGGTGTTTCTGCTATAGCCCATTACTTTTCCCGGTGCCAGAGCAAAAAAGTTTGTACCACTATGCCATTGCTCCCGCTCCTGCATAACACCTTCGCCAGAGCCACCACAGAGAATTGGCTTAAGATCCATTCCCAGATCTCTTAAAACACATAAGATGTTCTTCACAGGCTGAATACCTGAAACCTTACCATTGTCAAGGGTAATATGCAGGGTTTGATACCGGTTCGGCTTGAGAATTAAGGGTTCATAAATCATGCATTTGTCTTTATCCAGAAAAGTAAAAACCATATCAAGGTGGATAAATGATTCCGGTTTGTCAGGCAGCTCCTGCACAATAACATGCATTTTTTCTTTTTTCTTTTTCAGTGCGCCCATAATGTAATCCACACCTTGGGCATTTGTTCTGGCGCCAAGCCCTACAAGTATTATATCTTCCCTGGCTACCAGTATGTCTCCGCCTTCAAAATGGACAGAAGATTCAGCCCCGGCAGGGGGATAAGGATCAACCAGGCTTTGAGGTGCAGAAGTAAAAACCGAGAAAAGTGCTTTATTTATCAATGCCTCACGCTCCCGCACCCGATTTGCCATTTTACATACAAATACATTTTCATGAATGGTAGCGGAAGCATCCCTGGTAAAAAAATAATTATGTAAGGGCCGCAAAGCGTAACGGTGCGGGCTCATATAATTGGTAAGACTGTTGTGCTTCATTTCCACACCTTCAATTAAACTTCTATGCAAAACTTCAGCGTGCATTTGCGATAGTTCTTCATGCAAATGTTGCACGTTCTCATAATTACATATAATTTTAACTAAGTCGTCCTTGCGTTTCTCATCCTTTAAGTACTCCAATAATAAATCAGTTACACGCACCGGGTTTACAAATTTCTCCAGCACTCCCACAAACTGGCTATATTCCCTGCTGGCTACAGAAAGGTTCAGGATATCACTATAGAGCGAGCGCTCCACACTGCTTGGTGCCATATTCTCCACTTCGTGCCCCGGGGCATGAATTAAAACACTTTCGAGTTCACCAATTTCGGATGTAACAGAAACAGAAGGAATAGTAAAGGCCATTTTATGTAGATTATTATGATAGATGGATAATAAAAAATGCAAAGATACAATTCAATCGCCGTGAATTAAAAGTATTTAATAACACATGTTAAGCAACTGTGGCATAAATTATTTTTTAGTCCTGGTAACAAAAAGCCGTCAACTACTGTACATCGCTTTATATCTGAATTCTATGTTGTAATGAATAAATATAAAATCAACTATTCATATAAAGCTAATAAATACTATGTGTGAAATTATTATTTTATTCATAAAAGTTATTCGATAAAGTCTGATAATTCCTTCATGATTTCAGATGAATCTCAAACTAAACAAATATTAAGAAACACTATAAATTAAAGTAATAAATAAAGGCACAAAAACTGATAACAAAATTCCATGAATAACACTAATAATAATATATTCCTTCCCGCTGTATTTAAGGACAACAGGCAAACAGGTATCCATACTGGTGGCTCCTGCAGAGGTAATGGCGGCATAGGGTCCGAAAAAACGCACAAAAAAGGGTGCTAAAAGTAAGGTCAGGGTTTCCCGTATAATATTTGCCAGCAAAGCAATAATCCCCATTTCTTTGCCCGCTACTTCACTGATTAATATGCTGGATAAACTATAATAACCAAAACCAGAACCAATGGCCAGGGCATTTTGTAACGAAACCTCCTGAAATAATAAATGAAAAGCAAGCACACCAACAAATGTCCCTGCAACAGTGATTAACGGGAGAAAAATAAATACTGGCTGAATCAGCGAGAAATTATGCCATAATTTTCGGTCGAGGGACAAGGTTATGCCTACAAAGAACATCATCAGATAAAGCACAACCTCTCCTGCCCTGTCAAAATCAATACGCTCCGGAATAACGTCTGCATATCCTGTTAAAATCCCTGCAATAAAAAGCAATAAAATGATAAGACTGTCTTTCATCTGCGTATGGATATATTTCTTGCAATGAGTGGCATTTGTATAATTTTTATTGATTTTTTAGTTATGTCTGACACATTTTCCTTACAAGCTTCATTCGATTAAACCTGAAGATCATTAATTAGCAGGTACTTTCAATGGCTATGGTTTAAAAAGGCACTCCATTATTCCTGAAGTTTGCTTTTCTTTAATTTCTGTATAAACTGGGTATAAATCCAGGTAGCAAATAAAGTTCCTGCCAGAGATAACCCACTAATAACAAATGCCTTTAAACCTAATGTATCAATTGTTGAAAGTATTTCTGGATTTGCACCTACAGATACGCCAAGGATAAAGAGCAGCAGGTATACGGCATACATGCTTATCCGGCCGGTAAGTTTAAGCTTCCCTTTGCCTGGTTTTAATAAAGAACCTAAACCAATCCCCAATGCAAAAAATATAAGAACACCAAGCATATATTTAAAATTTAAGCGAATAAAAATTCAGATAACAACATTAAAATCAGCTTCTTTTTTTTGTTTTAAGCTGAAGGATATGAACAGAAACGGCTGTTGCAATTCCTAAAAGCAGGATCCGTAACCATAGCGCATTTATAAAAAAGATGACCGTTGAAAGAATTGTTGTCCAGAGCATTATAAGTGCAATTACTTTTGAGGTTAGTGGCACAGATTTATGATTGATATAGTCAGAAATAAATGGCCCGAACAAACGATGGTTCATGAGCCAGTTATAATATTTTTCTGATCCACGGATAAAAAGTGCTGCTGCAAGCAGCAAAAACGGGGTAGTAGGCAATACAGGAAGTACAACACCCAGTGCACCAAGTCCAAGACTGATAATGCCTAAAACAATAAAAAGATACCGAACCCAAATATTTTTATGGAGTTTCACAATTGAAAGCTGGCATTATCAGGAACCCAAGAATTATCCGTGAAAACTGACTTTCTTATGGGAGCCATCGCAAAATGGACTGTTATTTGTGGCTCCACAACGGCACAGGAATATATCTGCACCAGGGTGTTTAATTTCCTTTCCTTCGGAATCGGAAAGTTTAAAATTCCCTTTCACCATCAGGGGGCCATTTTCCAATACATGAAATTCAGTGGCTTTGTCTGATTTTGCCATTTTATCTATATTTTTTTAAGTTTATTTATTAAACCCTATCTTGCGGTGGGTACCATCGCAAAAAGGCATGCTTTGGGAGTTACCACACCTGCAAAAAGAAGTCATTGCCATGTTGCGAAGTTGGTTACCGTTGCTGTCAAAAACAGCAAAACTACCGCTAACCACTAATGGACCTTGCTTCATAACCTGAATATTTGCAGGCTCCTGCTCAGGCTCAGATTTTTGTTCTGTTTGCTCCTGTATTTTTGCCTTTCTTCGCTCCCGCTCGGCTTTTTCTATTTCTTCCTCCTGTTTTTGCTTTTCTTCATCATTGTACCTGAATGTGAGTGCATCAGTGGGGCATTTCTTTACAATTTCAATAATTTTTTCAGTAGGTGCACCCTCCATATTCACCCACGGGCGCTTACGAGGATTAAAAACATCAATCAA
>JBEPYD010000376.1:1386-4679 GCA_041641575.1 Bacteroidales bacterium | reverse complement strand
CATTGTTGATTTCTGTGGCATTATAGCCTTCCACCACATTACTTGAAAGGGTAATTACACGGTCCATATCTTTGCGTCGCACAGAACCATAAGTTGTACCATATTTTAGTTCAGCCACTGCCGAAATGGGTATCTGAATCAACCTGCCTTCCTCGCGGAAGGAAACTTTCTGATTTACCAGGGAGGCAATATTGTAGCGGTATTGATCTTTAAGCCTCAATTGAATGGGGTACTCTTCCTCGTCTTCTTTAAAATCAGAAATGTCTTTGCCAAAAAGGGACGTTCGAATAGCTCCGGCAATTTGCATGGTTGAGAGGCCAAAACGGCGTGCCTTGTCCCTGTCGATGTTCACCACAAGTTCTGGTTTACCTACATCCAGATCCATTTGGAGGCCTTCAATGCCTTTAATGCCAGCATTTTCTATTGTTTTTGCAATTGAATCAGTAAGTTCAATGAGTGATTCGAATTCAGGTCCACTTACCTCCAGGCTTATGGCTTTACCTGCGGGTGGTCCCATATCGTCCTTTTCAATTTCAAAGGTAACACCTGGATACCTTCCGATAAGCTTTTCAGAAACCTCACGCATAATTTCTGCTGTATTAAAATCCTTTCGGAACTCATAATCAACAAAAGAAATGGTAGTAAGGGCTTTATTTGGTGAACCGCCCGCTGATGCCATTTCATCAGCGCTGCCGGTTCCTACTGTGGTAAGCACAGACTTTACAATATCCTGGTAAGGTTCCAGCATTTCGAAAATATCATCTTCCAGCTTCACTAAAAACTCATCGGTAGCTTCAATGTCAGTACCAATGGGTAATTCTGTAACCACATTTATATAACTGGGGTTATTTACCGGGAAAAAGTTAATTTTCGGATTGGTTCCAAAGAAAAAAGCAATGGTGAGAATGAGTAACAGGCCTGTTCCAAGGAAAAAATAAAGCGGATTTCTTCCCCTTAGGGAAAATGTAATGATCTTTAAATACCAATGCTCGAGCTTTACCAGGAATACATCCTGAAACCAGCCTTGAGCTTTGTGGAAATAGGCAAGGTTAAATATTCCAATAAGGGCAAATAAAACCAGCAGATTGGCAAGGGTAAACACACCAAAAATATAAAAGGGTATGGAAAGCAACAACAATGCACCTGCAATTTTATAGCCACGGGATTTGTTTAGCTTTTGGCTTTTGTCCTCCTTGCTGGAGCGAATAAAGGTGGCGGAAATTACCGGAATAATTACCAGTGCTACGAAAAGCGATGATGAAAGCACTATAATCAGGGTGATGGGCAGGTTTTTCATGAATTCACCTGTAATACCCTCCCAAAATGCCAGCGGCAGGAATGCTGCAAGTGTTGTAGCCGTTGAAGAAATAATGGGCAATGCGATTTCACCTACCGCGTATCGTGCTGCTGTTAATGGCTTATATCCCTGATCCACAAACCGGTATATATTCTCCACCACTACAATGGCATTATCCACCAGCATCCCCAGGGCCAGAATTAGGGAAAATAGCACTATCATGTTAATTTTATAGCCTATAAGGCTGATAATTAAGAAGGAAAGAAACATAGATAAGGGTATGGCGATACCTACAAACAATGCATTGCGGGTGCCGAGAAAGTAAAACAATACCAGTACTACGAAAATTACACCCATAATCATGGAGTTTTCGAGGTTACTCAACTGCTTACGAATCATGTCACTCTGATCGTTGGTAAGCGTTACCGTAAGGTTTTCAGGTAACTGATGCGTTTCTATGGCTTCATCAAGAATGGTAAATATCTGGTCAGTTGCTGCAAGCAGGTTTTCACCGCTCTTTTTAATTACCTGTACTGAAACCACGGGTTCGCGATCCAGCCGGGCAAAACTTGTGGGATCGGCATAACCATTGATCACATCAGCCACATCGCGGAGGTAAACAATATGGTCGTCGTCGTTTTTTACAATTATGTTTTCAATTTCCCTGGTATTTTCAAACTCACCAACAATACGTATAGACCTGCGTGTGCCCCCCAGCTTGATTTCACCACCAGACATGGATACATTTTCAGCTGCTATGGCAAACTCAATATCATCAAAGGTAAGTTCGTAAGCTTCTAACTTGGGCAGGTCTACATTAATTTTAATTTCCCGTTCATTGATACCCTTTATCTCTACCTTGGAAATTTCAAATACTGATTCAATCTCCTCTTCAAGATATTCGGCATAGTCGTTGAGTTCCTCAATGCTGTAATCTCCACTCAGGTTAATATTCAGAATAGGAAATTCTGACAGGTCAATATCCATGACCAGCGGATCAAAGGGGAGGTCGTCTGGCAATTCACTTTTGGCCTTATCTACGGCGTCTTTTACATCCTGAAGGGCATTTTCTATTTCCACATCAGTGGTAAACTCAACAAAAATCATGGAGGCATCCTGGGCAGAGGTAGAGCTTAATTCCTTTATGCCTGCGATACTCTCTATTTCTTTTTCCAGTGGACGCGTAACAAGGTTTTCAATATCAATGGGTGAATTTCCGGGGTAGGTGGTTTGCACCAATATGGTAGGAATTACCACTTCCGGAAATAATTCCTTCGGAAGGCTCTTGTATGAGATAATTCCAAACAGAATTATAACAAAGGTGAGCAGGAATACTGTGTTCCTGTTTTTTAGCGAAAGCGTGGTAAGTTTAAATTCCCGCCAGTCTTTCTTTTTAGTATTATTTGTGTCTGCCATTTTTCTGCTTTTACTGTTTTATTGAATATCTAATCCCACACCATCAGAAATCAATGTGTAGCCGGTTGTTACCACCCTGTCGCCAGAGGATATACCTTCCTTAATCATGGATTCTTCCTGGTAGTACATTTGTGGGATTACGTAGGTTTTTAAGGACCTGAAAGTTCCTTCCGGGCCTGCCACAGCTTTATAAAGATAGCTGCCTTTGTTGTCCTCTTTAATAATAATAGAAGGTACTACAAGTGCCGAATCACTTGTAAAATCGTTGATAAGCACCGTGCTGATAATATTGGGCTTCAGATTTTCATCATTGTTAGGTACATGCATTTCAATTTCAAATGTGCGGCTTTGCGGGTTTATCACCTGGCCTACACGCTTGATAGTTACTTCCTTTTCAATATCCGGAAAAGCGGGAAACTGCAAGGTTACCTTGTCTCCTTTTTCTATGCTGTTCAGGTATCGCTCCGATATATCGGCCAGTACTTTCAGCTGTTTTAAATTTACCAGTTGTATTAGTTGCATGCCCGGGGAAGCCAGTTCGCCTGCTTTGAGCATGATATCGTCTACAATACCGGCAAAA
>JBEPYD010000376.1:0-1376 GCA_041641575.1 Bacteroidales bacterium | reverse complement strand
CTGTGCTTTAAGTGTACTTAACCGGGCTTTGGCGGATTCATACCTGTTTTTGGCTTCAAGAAACTGTATTTCGGAACCGATTTGCTGATCCCATAACTCTTTTTGTTTCAGGTATACCTTTTCAGCCAGTTCAAGCGATGTTTCAGCCTCTATAATGTTGTTATCAATCACACTGGTATTCAATTGGGCAAGCAATTGTCCCTGGGAAACACGGTCTCCTTCGTCCACATAGATGGCTTTAATCTGGCCATTGGTTTCCGGGCTGATGTACGCTTCTTCAATCGCCATTACCTTTCCATTTACTTCAATAAAGTGATCGAATGATTCAGGTGTTATTTCTTTCACTTCTACCGGTACTTTGTATGTGTCTGCATAAGCACTCAGGGAATCGGTATTGATTTTTTCCTGTAATACTGAAATTTCACCTTCCAGCTCTTTAATGGCCGACCGCTTATCGTCTATTTCTGATAATATTTCTTCGGTAGCCGGTTCGTTACTGCAGGATGCTACGAGCAAACCTGCAAAAAAGATCAAAATAATTCTTTTCATGGTATATTTGAATTTAATTTGTTTGCAATTGACTGTAAGCTTTATCAAGCTCAATTTTGGCATTTAAAAGCTCGAAAATAGCTGAAGTAAGGTTTGATTCAGATTCCAAATACTGATCATTGGCCTGTGTTAATTCCAGACTGGATACCATTCCTTCACTGTATTTTATAGAGGTTTTATTTAAGACTTTTTGTGCCAGATCAATGCTTTTCTTTTGGGTGTAATATTTGTTCAAAGCAGTTATATATTCATCTCTTGCCTGCTGTGCCTCAAGTTTTAATCCCGTGGCAACGAATTCAAGATCATTCTGTGCTTTTTTTAATTCCAACTTTGCCTGTTTTACCCTGGCATTTCGCTGTCCACTGCTAAAGATTGGTATATTCAGGGTGAAACCTAAGATTTCTGCGGGGAACCACTCTTCACTAAAATCAAAAAAGCTGAATTCATTCCTTTGCGCCATTTCCTGGTATGTATAACTTGCATTTAGCGTTGGGAGGTAAGAAACTTTTTCATTTTTTAAATTCATCTGCTGTAACTTTTCCTGTGTATCCAGCAATATATAATCAATATGTTTTTGTACCTGTAGTTCCTGGTTTGATAATGCTTCGAGATTTATGCCAGTAAGTATGGCATTAAGCTCATCAGTTAGCACAATGGGCTGGTCCAGGTCAAGTCCCATTTGATATTTGAGTAGCCTTTCACTGGTGCTCACCTGCCGTTCCAGTGTTCCCATAGAATTTTCAAGGGTATTCACGGTAATTTGTAGCTGGTCCACATCGGTTTCTTCAACAAATCCCTGGCTTAGCAGTTGTTCAGTTTCGTATAAG
>JBEPYD010000375.1:0-4679 GCA_041641575.1 Bacteroidales bacterium | reverse complement strand
TCCAGCCCCACATACCTTACATCACCTTCCGGTGAGGGTATTTGTTCGCCATTGATATTAAAATTCGTTAGCTCAGGGGGCGTACCCCTTAGTTGCACGTAGCGTCCTTCTCCCTGGTCGCGTTGCAAAGTTATTCCCGGAATGCGCTGGACTGCTTCAGCTGCGTTCATATCGGGGAATTGCTGTATCTGTTCTGAAGAGACCACGTTTTTGATATTGATGGCCATTTTTTGCTCAAGCATGGCTTTTACCTGTCCAGATGCCTGGCCCTTTATCTCCACTTCGTCCAGATCAGTGGTTACAGGCAGAAGCTCAACGGTAAAATTCAGTGAACTATGGTTGGTAAAGTCACATTGGAGGCGTGCATCCTGGTAGCTAATGTAGGAAATAATGAGGGTGGTTTTATTTTGCCTGATGTTGGATAATTTGAATTTCCCGTTCAGGTCAGAAATGGTACCAATGGTAGTGTTTTCAATCCTAATGCCGGCACCGGGTAGAGGTTCTCCGTTTTTGGCATCAATAATTTTTCCGGATACAGTATGATTTTGGGAAAATCCACTGCCCATTATTAGTAAATGAATGAATAGCATAAACAATGCCGGAGAAAAGTTTAATGTAAAGTGCATTTAATTAGGGGTTTAACCTTCATTAATAAGGGTCTGAATTAAAGAACTGTCCCCGGAATACCGGGGACAGTGAGAATAAATCTTACAGAAAAACTATTATTCAATAATCATTTTCTGAAGAAGAGTCTGGCTTTCCTGCACAGCTTTGATGATATAAATGCCTTTGGCCACATTTGAAATATTCAGTGTAGAAATACGGTTGTTTGTATTTTGACTAAGCACTACTTTTCCTGTTATGTCGAGCAATTCAATGGTTGCAGCTGCATCTTTTTTAAGCTCAACGGTAAGCTGATCTTTTGCAGGATTTGGGTAAGCCCTTAAAGTACCTGCAGGTGTTCTGGTAAATATGGAAGTAGGGCCAACTTTATAGTGGATAAACAATTGTGCTCTTCTTTCGGGGTGGTTTTGGCCGTCGCCACCATCTGCAGGATCAGCTATATTTTCATAAGCCTCAAATTCGCGTGCGTTATCAACATCGCTCGGCCCCTGATCTTCACCGGCTAAGATAAAGGCAATGGCATTTCCTGATTTCCAGCCCGACCGGTCTACCACTTCCTGCACAACATCAGCAAGGTCCGGGGTTTGATAAAACTCCCATAGTCCCCATGGTTCGTCAACTGTCCATAACACGGAAGCTGAAGTCATGGGTCGGTCTGTCAGCAGGTAAGTATCATTAAAGTTGGCTTCATCAAAAGTATAAGCGCTGTCAGTGGCTTCTGCTGTTATGGTAATTTTGGCTATATCTTCTGCGTCTTTTCCTTCATGGGAATTTACAATAATGTAAGCAGATTCAATCATAGCACCCTGTGGAACCGTTACATTCCGGAAGCGTAATCCTGCAGTAAGCGTGTTCTGGTCTTCAGGCGCTCCTTCCCATCCGGCGTCTATATCGTCATCAAAAGGTGTGTCTACAGCATCATTTTCCTGCTCGGCATCGTCTGTTGAGGCATCAAATGTCAGCATTTCACCATCATCTTCAATGGTTACCACCCCTGTACTTTGTATGTACGATGCATAAGTGTAGGTGTCGGCAGTATAATAAACCACCAGTTTTGGGCGTCTTTCAGGATGATTTTGGCCATCGCCGCCGTCGGCTGGGTCTGCAATATTTTCGTAGGCCTCGAACTCCCGCGCATTATCCACATCGCTGGGTCCCTGATCTTCTCCCTGCAGGTAAAAGGCAATGGCATTTCCCATTTTCCACCCACCACGATCCACAACTTCCTGCACAAGGTCTTTGATGTCGGGAGTGCTGTAATATCCCCAAAGCTCCCATGGTTCATCCACAGTCCAAAGAACTGAAGCAGATGTCATAGGACGATCAGTAAGCAGTTTGGTATCATTAAAATTGGCTTCATCAAAGGTATAAGCACTATCTGCAGCTTCAGCATTGATGGTTATTTTTGCCACATCTTCAGCATCTTTTCCTTCATGAGAATTTACAATAATGAAGGCTGAGTCGATGGTGGCACCTTTGGGAATGTAAATGTCACGAAATCGTAAGCCTGCTGTAAGAATGTTCTGATCTTCTGGTGCGCCTTCCCAGCCGGCATCAATGTCATCATCAAAAGGTGTGTCTACGGCATCATTTTCCTGCTCGGCATCATCGGTAGAAGCATCAAAGGTTAACATTTCGCCATCATCTTCAATGGTTACCACACCTGTGCTTTGTATATAAACTTCTATTTTTGAGTTCTGTGAGAAAGCTAAATTGCATAAAAATACAAATGCAAAAGTAAGACTTGAAAAGCGTAAAAAATTTTTCATAATTTGAGATTTAAGGTTCACATTTTAGCACAATGTTATCCCGCTTTTTGTATCGTATCAATAGTGACATTTATAATTCAGGCATAGTACAAAGTACTATTCATAGCTGTGCCTTATAGTACATAAAGGATACAGGATTATATGGTTGATGAATTCAGAATAGCGGTATTTAAAAACTTAATATTCTGTTAAGAATGGATTTACATTTCCCTAATGTTAGTTAAATATTTGCCTGTTAAACCAGGGCTACTTCCCTGGCAACCGGCAACGTAATACCAATGGTGGTACCCTCATTTTCTTTGCTTTGCACCCATATGCTACCAGCATTCATTTCGGTAAATTCCTTACAAAGTAAAAGTCCCAGGCCACTTCCCTTTTCCTGGTAAAGTCCTAAAGTGGTATATCCGGTATTGGGATCAAACAAATGCTTTTGTACCTTTTCAGGGATGCCAATACCTGTATCGCTTACGGTAATTTCAATGGAATCTGCTTTTTCGGTGGCGTTTATTGATATTTTCCCGTTGTCAGGTGTATATTTAATGGCATTGGATATGAGGTTTCGCAATACCGTATCCGTGAGTTGCCTGTCGGCATGTATATAAAGCTGTTCAGGAACTTCTAAGGAAATTTCTATATCCTTATGGTCTGTTTCCTGTTCAAATACCCTGATATTCTGCAGTATTAAATCATTCACCTGAATGCTGTTTGGATTATGCTGAATGCGGCCAAGTTGGGATCTGGACCATTGCAAAAGGTTATCCATGAGATGAAAAGCTGTTTTGGCTGATTCGTTCAGGGAATTAACTGCTTTTTTCTGTTTGGTTATGCTCATGATTTCAAAGTTGTTATTGAGCGTTTCTGCCAGGTTTTTAAACCACCAGAGTGGATTTCGGAGCTCATGGGCAATGATGGAGAAAAACTTGTCTTTTTCTTTGTTGACCACATCCAATTCCTTGTTCAAACGACGCAATTCCCTGTTCTTTTTTGTAATGCGTTTATTCAGTATTTCCAGGGAATGATTGGCTTTCACTTTCAGGCGGTAGCGGTGCCAAACCATAACTATCAGAAGTAATAATACCAATATTCCCGCACCTGCTACAATAATTAAGGTATTTTGCTGGCGCAGGGCCAGGTTTTTCAATTCATTTTCCTGCCGTAATATTTTATTGGCTTGTTCCTGTTTTTGTATTTCAAAAGCCAGCTTTAACTCCTCTATATTTCTTTGCTTTTCAAAATCGAGCATCTTTTTTTGTTGATCGGCATATTTCTGATAGTAAGCAAGGGCCTGCTCCAGGTGGCCACCGGAATAATGCAGGCGATACATTTCAAAATATAATGCTTCAAGCAATTCATTCAATGGATTTTCAGATGCTATACTAATTCCTTTTAAAAGATGTTTTTGAGCCATAACCTCATTGTTCCCCTCAAGATAAAATTGCCCCAAATGGAGATGCACATCCAGTAAGCCTTTCAAATATCCAATTTCCTGAGCAATGGATAAAGCCTCCATGTAATTGCTCTCCGCCTGGGCAGCAAAACCCGTTTTTTGATAAATGCTACCTGAAAGATAAAGACTTTTGATCATTCCTTTTTTATAATCAATTTGTTGGCAGCGTTTATAACTATTTTGGTAATAAAACAGCGCGCTGTCAGTGGCTCCCAATTTTTCATAGACCTCTCCTATGTTTTTTTCGCTTTTCGCAATTCCTTCCACGTAACCTATGCTATTTCTTAGTTTTAATGCTTTAAAATGATATGAAAGTGCCTGTTTACGGTCTCCCAGGTCCTCGTAAATATTGCCCAGGTGATTATAGGTGGTGGCAATGTTCACAAGGTTTTGGCTGTTCTTACATAATTTATAGGCTGAGAGATATTCCTCCATGGCTTTTTCATACAAGGCCAATGTTTCATAGTATTTTCCTATGTTGTTTTTAATGCTTATCATAAGCTCCTGATCACCAATTCGGGAGGTAATTAACAACGCTGCTTTATAATAATGAAGTGAACGGCTGAGGTTGCCCGTGGAATAGTGGTATTTTCCTATGTAATTCAAGGCATTGGCCTCCCCTGCTTCATACTGAATAGCTTTTGCAAGCTTATCAGCAGCCAGCCACCGTAATAATGCTTTTTCAAATTTTCCCCTGTTGTATGTTAATTCACCTGTCTCAAGCAACAGGTCTACCTTTAGCGGGTTATCCGGAAAATGTTTGATCAGCCCGGATGCATTCGTGAAGTATTGCTCGCCTGTATTTGTCTCACCGGCGTATGTGTAATAGATTCCTTTAA
>JBEPYD010000374.1:0-4687 GCA_041641575.1 Bacteroidales bacterium | reverse complement strand
TGATGATGTTTTTACCTGTATTCCTGTCAAGCAAAACGCTCATGTAAAATTCTTTTACTTCACTTTCACCAGGATAAAAGATACCCTGTTCAACAAGGACTTTATGAACGACCTTACCTTCCGGCCCAGTTTGATGTGTGACAAGTGTCATACCAAGGATGTCATTTGCATATTTCTCAACCTCTTCAAGAGATTTGGCAATTTTAACTCCTCCGCCTTTGCCTCTTCCACCTGCATGTATCTGAGCTTTTACAGCCCAGGTGTCGGCGCCTGTTTTCTTTTGTATCTCTTTTGCCGCATCTACTGCCTGCTGAGGGGTTTCAACCACTTTACCTTCAGGTGTTTTTACGCCATATGATTTTAGTATCGACTTTCCCTGGTATTCGTGAATATTCATTTTTTAAGTAGTATTTAAATTGACTGATAAACAATAATTATATTTTTTAACTTCGTGCGAACATACGAAAGTATTTATTTTTTTTTTATTTACTGTAACTTGAACAACATAAACAAAGAATGGTTGACATGAGAAAACTGGCAATTGATGAATTGAACCGGCTTTCGGTTGAGGAATTTAAAAAAGCGAAGAAGTTACCTGTTGTAGTGGTGCTCGATAATGTACGCAGTTTGAACAACATTGGCTCCGTATTCAGAACAGCTGACGCTTTTTTAATAGAAAAAATTATGTTGTGCGGAATAACAGCAAAACCACCCCACAGGGATATTCATAAAACAGCCCTGGGCGCTACCGAGAGTGTTCAATGGGAATATTATAACAACACAACCGAAGCTATACAACAACTGAAAGAAGACAATTTTACTTTATTCAGTATTGAACAGGTAGAAGGAAGTTTACCTTTAAAAGAATTGAACATTAATAAGGCGGGGAAATATGCACTTATTTTCGGAAACGAAGTTAAGGGCGTAGCCCAGGAGGTAATAGATCAATGCGATTCTTGCATTGAAATACCGCAATATGGAACAAAGCATTCCTTAAATATTTCAGTTTGTGCAGGCATTGTATTGTGGGAGTTTTTTTCAAAAATGCAGGCATAAAAAAAGAGACTGTCAGAAAAGACAGCCTCTTTTTAATTTATTCACTTATATTTTATTATTCAACGATGGACTGGAAGGTCTCATTGTCAAAATACATTCTGAATTCAAGGTCAGTTTCAGCAAGATCTTTCAGGTCTGAGTCTTTTCCAACAGCGGTACGAAGGTTGCTAAATACCATGTCTTCGTTTTCATTTCTTGCGCCGATAACTGCTTTCAGGTAATAGTTCATAGCGTCATCATTCTCAATGCAGTTTAGTGTGCTAAGTGCATCCTGAAGTTGATTGTTTAATACTTGTGCAAGTGCAGTATTGAATTCGCATGTGTTACCGAAATAATTTACAGCGGCTTCGTAATTTCCTTCCATTATGGCAATGATACCAAGGTTGTAATTTACACTTTCACCTGCACCAGTGGCAGAAGTGAAAAGTTCTTTAGCTTCTTCAATGTCTCCTTCGTGTAAAGCAATCACACCGAGGTTGTTTTTAAGAACATCATTTTCCTGTAATTCCTGAGCATCAGCAAACGCAGCTTCAGCTTCGGCAACATCGCCCTTTAATACATGAACATAACCAATATTGTTGCGTGCACGGAAACATTTAGGATTGTTCTCAGCTGCTTTTTCGTAAATGCTTAATTTTTTGTCTAAATCATCAGTTAAGGTGGCAGCATATAAAATTTCTTCTAAAGCAAGTGAGTCCGGATCATCAGCTACCAGGGCAACGATTTCATCATCACTTAGGCCAATAAGGTCAATTTCAGCAATTAGTTTAGAACGACGAAGTTCTGGTAAAATATGGTCAGCCAGTTCTTCATATGCTGCAGAAAGGTTTTTAATTTCTCTTTCTCTAACCTGAGGATCACTGTACATAGATAGTACACGTAGGATAAGTTCTTTATCTTCAATGTTTGATTCCTGTACCAATTCTTTAAAACCTTCCCAGTCTTCCGGTGTGGTTAAAGTAGCAAAGAAGTCTTCTTCCTGAGCCTGCTCAATATCATCACGGCGTAATTCTCTTTCAATATAACGCTTGGCTGATTCCTGACGATTTTCAGCAAGTTTTTCGTTCAGGTCCATTGGGCCATCGGGAGATGCATAAGCAGAAATAGTCATGCCTTTAAGTTCTTTTCTCTCATCTTCTGAAGCTGTTTTAACATATGCTTTCAGATTGTCAACATCTTCATTTCTTACCTGAGATGTGCGTACATCGGATCTTTGAATTAGGTAATGGATGTCAGCAACAAAATCTTCAGAAATAATTCTTTGAAATTTGTCTCCTACCATAATAGGTTTTGGATCTTTCATAACCAGTGTTGAAGTAGCCAAAACACCATCAGCAATTTTGAATGTACCAAGATCAACCTGGTTGTCACCAATTGAGCCGTAGAGTCTGATATTAAGGTCAGATTTTCTCATTTCATCTTGATAAGGAACTGAACCTGTAAAAGTATGTGAACCTCCATCTGCAAAGCTTATCACTTTATAGTTTTGCTCTACATTTTCTCCCTGAAATACCATAGAATCATATTTTACTACACCTTCTCCATAGTCAATAACAGGAACGGCAGTAACAACTGCTTTCTTATTAAAATATTTTGTTGGAAATTGGGTTTTTATTGTAACGTCCACATCACCACCTTTAGCAGTGAGTATTTCCGGCTCAGTTTCAAAGTTAATGGTCTCGGCAGTATCTTGCATTTTATTCAACCCACCGCAACTGCTGATTAGAATTGCTATAAAAATAGCAGATAATGATTTAAGTTTAAAATTTTTCATAATTACCTGGTTATTTGATTTACATTAAGATTATTTACACAAATATATCATTTTATCGTACAAACATACTAATGTTTTAGCAAAAAAAAAATATGGCGAAATGTTATTTGTGTAGTGAAACAATAAAAATTCATTTGTTGAAATTTCCCTTTTACATGTAAAAAACAATGCCACGAATAAAAATATTTTTATTTCATTTGTTTAAATGACTTATATTCAGCTATATAATAATTTTTAAAATTAATTTGTTTGATCGCTTCTGTACAAAGAATTTGATTGCTGGGGAATTTTTTCCACATTGCCTGTGTATAATTTCAACGTAATTATATTTTATAGGATGAAATGCCCACAGGATGAGAACTTTCCAGAATTATATGGTTTAGCTGCTCAAAATGGCGTGTGTTATCTGTAAAGTCGGCGCTTGTTACATCAATAACTGCAAAACGGAACTGCTGTTGCTGTTTCATAAATGAAAAATATCCTTCTTCAAGGTCTTTTAAATAGGAATCAGGGATTGACTGTTCAAAACTCCTTCCACGCTTGCGGATATTTTCTTTGAGTTCTGGCAATTCACAATGCAGGTATACAAATAAGTCTGGTTTAGGCAATGATTTATAAATGATTTCGAAAAGCTTTTTGAAAAGAGATAATTCATCCTTTTTTAAAGTAATTGTTGCAAAAATCAAGGATTTCATAAAGTAATAATCGGCTACAGTAAATGATTTGAAAATATCCGGAGAGTGAATTTCTGAATATACCTGCTTATATCTGTCTGCGAGAAAAGCAAGTTCTACATGGAATCCATATTTATCCGGATTTTCGTAGAACTTTGGCAAAAAAGGATTCGAAAGAAATTCTTCAAGAATAAGGTTGGCATTGTGTTTTTGTGCAAGCATTTTTGCCAGGGTTGTTTTTCCGGCACCAATGTTTCCTTCAATTACAATGTAATTGTAAGGTTTTTCCATAGTTGTGAGTGAGAATTATTAAAAATATCCCTGTGCAAAATACCATGGGGTATTTGCACAGGGGTAATGAATTTTATAAGTCAGGGGTTTCACCCATGTTATATAATGTAAATGCCCATACATCTGCTGTTTCTTCCAGTTGTTTGGAAACGGGTTTGCCGGCACCATGTCCGGCATCCGTTTCAATACGTATCATTACAGGATTGTTGCCCTGGTAATTTTCCTGTAAAGTAGCAATGTATTTAAATGAATGCGCAGGTACTACCCTGTCGTCATGATCAGCTGTTGTAACCAAAACAGCAGGATAATCTATTTCACTGGTAATGTTATGCAAGGGAGAGTAACGATAAATATATTCAAACTGCACGGAATCCTCACTAGATCCATAATCACTTACCCATGCGCCACCGATGGTGAATTTATGAAAACGTAACATATCCATTACACCTACAGCAGGCAATGCAACTTTAAATAAATCGGGCCGCTGGTTTATTACTGCTCCAACAAGCAATCCTCCGTTTGAACCTCCCTGCACGGCCAGTTTATCCGAAGAGGTATATTTTTTGTCAATGAGATATTCTGCTGCAGCAATAAAGTCATCGAATACATTCTGCTTATTGAGCTTGGTTCCTGCCTGGTGCCACTCCTCTCCATATTCACCACCGCCACGCAGGTTAGCATTAACAAAAACACCTCCCATTTCGAGCCATAATGCACGTGATATACTAAATCCGGGAAGCAATGAAACATTAAAACCACCGTATCCATATAACAGGGTAGGGGCTGTACCATCAAGTATCAGATCCTTTTTATGTACAATATACATTGGTATTTCAGTGCCATCCTTGCTTTTATAAAATATTTGTTTGGTGGTATAAGCCTCTGAATCAAA
>JBEPYD010000373.1:0-4691 GCA_041641575.1 Bacteroidales bacterium | reverse complement strand
ATTTTTAATGTTAAAAGCGCAAAGATCGGGTGAATTTTATCCAGGGAGTGAACCGACCAAAGGGAGCTCACGAATACCTTTAAAAGATATAAACAAATGAGTAAAGTCTCCTTTGGGCTGGTTGCCCCTTATCTCAATGAAGCGATAGTGTGGAGAGATAAGCCCAATAGTAAGCTGCAAGCTCGTTGTTGGCGACAACAGGAGTGAAGGAAGCAGGACACACATGGAGGGATTTTCGCCTCAGGCGGACAAAGTCCCATTCCTGGTACAACAATTACCATTAAGCGTCTTAAAAAACGGGGTTACATCCCAATGGTGGAACGCTGCAATTCTATTTCACCCGATTACAAAAACTCGTTATTCCCTGTGATTTAGTGGAACCGCCGTATACTGTTTGTCCCGTACCCGGAGGGTCGGGAAGGCCCGTACAGCCTGTCCCGATAGCGCAGCGTATCGGGATACGGTGGTGTGAGAGGCTCTCCGATAGGCTTTTGCCTATCGGCGGTCTACTCAATTAGGCAACGTTTTGTTCAACGTACTGTTTTATTTCGCTCAGTTCAGATTCTTTATTTTCTTTACCTTCTTCGATATCAAAGTCATCTTGTAAGCCAAGCCAAAATTTTGCAGAATTCCCAAAATATTTACTCAATCGTAAAGCAGTATCAGCCGTTATTCTTCTTCGTCCTTTTATAATCTCAGAAGTTCGAGTTTGAGGTATTTTCAAATCTTTAGAAAGTCGATAAGCTGAAATTTTGAGTGGTTCGAGAAATTCGTGAAGTAAAATTTCGCCTGGATGTACGTTTTTTAATTTTTCCATTTCAATTTTTTTTAATGATAATCGATTATTTCCACTTCGCTGGCGTTTCCTTTTTCCCAAATGAAGATAATTCTCCATTGTTTGTTAATTCTGATACTATAAAATTCATTTAATTTCCCCTTTAGTTTTTCAAGTTGATTAGATGGTGGAATCCGCAAGTCAGCAATATCTTGTGAATTATGCAACATTCTCAATTTTCGACGTCCAATGTTTTGAATTTCAATCGGTATTTTTTTAACACGAATTCCATTCCAAACCTGTTCGGTCTCTTTCGAACCAAAGGAAACAATCATAAGTTTGCTTTACGTTACTAACGTCAAAGATAAGTAAATATTTTGAATGATTGCAGAATTTTTTTTTAAATGTTGCCTAACGTTCCGCGTATATTGCGTTGTGTGGGGTTTCAAGGTACTTGCCTATCAATCCGTAGTAAAGGTAAATAAAAGTTCTGGCCTTTCAAATTCCACATCACCCCCACATGCGCAATGATACGCTGTTAGTGGCTGGAGGTTTCTTGGCTTTTAATTTTACTTGAGTATTTCTTTCGGATAGCCTTTATCCGTTCCTCTCTCAATTCAGGGTTTGCTTTATATTCAGCGTGTCTTTTATCTCTAATTTCACGCATCATTTTAACGGCGTCAAAATCATTTTTAGTCTTCATCCTCTTCAATTTTTAATATTTCTCTAGGTGTCCTTATTTCTAATAAATTATATCCATTCTTCAGATTCACGGCATTGTACATTCGTATCTTGTCCAAGTTTACAATATGTTTAAAATTCTAACTTGCTAAAACATTGACTTGATTGATCGTAGCAATAGCATTATGTAATGCATCTTCATAATACTTTTCAGATACAGCCTTCTCATTGATATATTTATCTGCAAGCTCTCTAGATTCTTTGTCAGAAGTCAATATTTCCATCGTTTCATCTGGAATTGTTTCAAAATTATTCTTTACTCTTTCAGGAGCATCAATCAACTCGTCTAATGTAATGTTTGAAACGACTGCTATTTTGTTTCCAGTTTTGAAATCGTCAAATAATCTGTTAGACCATTCCTCAAACTCTTTATCATAGCATCCACCTATTACTGATGTGTCAATATATACTCTTTGTTTCATTTAATTCTTTTTAATCAAAGATACGAAATATTAAAATGTTTCAGAAAAGTCTCAGGGTATTTATCCGCTTGCCACCAACGTTTGATGGTATGGTGTAGTGCGGGATTACGAAGCAATTTCCTATTCAGAGTTTACACCGATTTTTTTAATTAGCTATAAATGCTCGAAAAACCACTGAACCCCGCATGCACTATACAAATTGTGTGTGCCTTGCATGAGCAAGCACACCCGTTCCAAAGCTTATTAAAAATCTGAAAAATACAAATTTTTAATGTTAAAAGCGCACTGTTTCATATTAAGCTTGTTTTTATATCTAAAGTAGTAGATATAAATAACATATAAAATTTTTTTCTGTAGTTTTATCGAATCATATTCTAATTCAGATTATTTGTTCATACACCTGGTTCTGATACCAGTTTTTGGAAAGAAAAAACATGAGTGTTCAGAATTCAGGCCTCTTGCATCGACTTCTCAATCTGCTTACTTACCATATCTTCCTTTTTGGTAGAAGGACGAAGAATTAACCTGAT
Source organism: Bacteroidales bacterium (assembly GCA_041641575.1). Classification (GTDB taxonomy): domain Bacteria; phylum Bacteroidota; class Bacteroidia; order Bacteroidales; family JBEPYD01; genus JBEPYD01. The sequence continues at coordinate 2,223 of JBEPYD010000373.1, read as the reverse complement.
ACTTCGGTCGTAGGTGGTGTAGTTCCAGAACCAGTTGGTAAATACCACTACCTTGTTGCGGAAGCCTACCAGGTACATCAGGTGTACTAGGGCCCACACAAACCAACCGGCAAAACCGCTGAGTTTCATATTTGGCAGGTCTGCCACGGCTTTATTACGGCCAATGGTAGCCAAATCTCCTTTATTTTTGTAATGAAAGGGTTTCATGGGCTTTTGCTGCGCCAGCAATTTGAAATTATGCGCCAGCGTTTTTCCCTGCTGTATGGCTACCTGGGCTACCCCGGGCAATCCTTTCGGATAATCTTCCTGGGTTAAATATGCCACATCGCCAATAGCAAAAACATCTTCATAGGCTTTATCTGAATCCGGGTCTTTCAGCACCTGCGTATATTTGTTTATCAGGTATTTACCTTTTTTATCACTCTTCTCATCCAAACCTTTCATAATATTCCCTTTTACACCGGCCGCCCAAATTAAAGTCTCCGATTCTATTTGGACATCATTATTCAGATAAACGGTTTTCCCGTCAAATTTATCGGTAAGGGTTTCCAGCATTACTTCCACCCCCATATTTTCAAGATACTTGTGTGCGGTATTTCCGGATTTTTCTGACATCATAGGCAGTACCTGTTTCAGGCCTTCCACCAGGTGTATTTTTAACTGTTCAATATCCAGCTCCGGATAATCCTTTTGGAGCACATGATTTTTAAGTTCTGCCAACGCACCGCACATTTCCACACCGGTGGGCCCGGCACCTACCACCACAAAAGTCATCAGTCTTTTTCGTTCTTCAGGGTCATTGGTAGTAACGGCTTTTTCAAGTTGCTGAAAAATATGGCTGCGGATATCCAGCGCATGCGTTATTTGTTTTAATGGCAAGGCATTCTTTTGCACACTTTCTATCCCAAAAAAATTCACCCGGGCCCCTGTGGCAATAACAAGGTAATCATAAGATAAATTACCTTCCGGTGTTTCTATCTCTTTCCTTTCCGGATGGATGGTGCCGGCATTCAGCATGCGGTAGTGTATTTTTTTTGTCTTCACCAACTTACGTAAAGGGCCTGCCACAGAATCCGGCTCCAGACCAGCCGTGGCAACCTGGTAAAGCAGCGGCTGAAAGGTATGGTAGTTATAGCGGTCAAGCAGTACCACCTGGTAATCCCGCGGATTAATGTGCTGAATGAGTCTTAACCCGCCAAATCCGGCACCAAGCACTACTATTCTGGGTTTATTGCTTTCTGGTATGTGTACAGATGTTTGCATGCTTTCTAAAAATTGTTGATGGATAATAAAGGTTTTGCAGAAATAATCATTCCAAAACCAGGGTTCTTATAGATTCCCGCATCATGTTCTTATTTTTAACCTAAATATTTCTCTGTTCAGTTCAATAAATCCAAATCAGAATGCCCTTCATTGGAAGACATGTAAAAATCCTCCATTTACTTTTTAACGAACAGTAAACCATTTACATACTGTGGAGGAATTACACACTTCTACCATCAATTCCACACTTATCAAAAAGTCAAAAAAAACACCAGATAGCTTTAGGATGCCTGCCTTGCCTGCAAGCGGGAGGTTTTTATTCAGCACTCCTGCAACTGGTATAACAATTGCCTCTCCTAATTCACTTAAATAAAAAGGTTTAATGTATGAATACCATAAGCAAAGACGAATTAAAAAAACTAATTGACAATAATGAAGGACATGTAGTAGAAGTGCTTTCTGAAGATGACTACAAACAGGAGCATATCAAAGATGCCATTCATATACCGCTGGAAAAAATAGCCACAGAAGCACGGAACAGGTTTAATGAGGATGATAAGATTGTGGTTTACTGTACAGATAAAGATTGTACTGCCAGCCCTACCGCGGCAAAGAAGCTTGAAAGTAGCGGTTTTAAAAATGTATTCCATTACAAGGGAGGTAAAAAAGAATGGAAAGCAGCAGAATTACCAATGGAATAAAAAACACCTCTATTGTAGTGTAAACATTTAAAAAAAAATTAACCAACAGCATGGCAGATAAAGATAAAATTAAGCAGTTTGAAAACCAGGAATGGATTGATTCCATTGATTATATCATTAATAATGAAAACCCTCAGCGTACGGAAGAATTGCTCACGTTGCTCAGAGAAAGGGCGATGTCAAAAGGAATAGTATTACCACCTCGCGTAAATACCCCTTACATCAATACCATTCGGCCTGAAAATGAAGTTGAATTTCC
>JBEPYD010000372.1:0-4697 GCA_041641575.1 Bacteroidales bacterium | reverse complement strand
ACTTGATCTGTATCATCCTGATATATAATACAATTTATGGGTATATTCGGCAATCCATCAGAATAATTTTGCCAGGATTCACCCCCATCTTCAGAGGTGTAAACTTTTTCTCCATTCGTATATCCGGAAAGTGTTACCCATATCTTCTGCGGATTGTATTGGCTTACTGCGATATATGTAATTGCAAGATCAGGCAGGCCATCTGATATCTCCTCCCAGGTGTGCCCTGCATTTTTTGTGCTGTAAATGTTACCAAAGGTAGCTGCATATATTTTTGAAGGATCAGAAGGTGCCAGTGCTAATGATTGTAGCTTCACACCATCAGTTAAGTTCTCTGAAATACGTATCCAGTGATTGCCACGGTCCGCAGACATAAATACATCTTCATATCCGGCATAAAGCACCTTTGGATTGGATTCATTGAGCACATAAGGAGTAACCCAGGCGCCATTTCCGGCTTCCTCGGGTTGAATGGTTTCCCACGAGCGCCCACCGTCAAGGCTCCTGGCGATGGCACCATAATATAAACTCACATATTGAATATTTTCATTACCCGGATCAATGATGCATTCCATACCGTCTCCACCATACACCTGTTGCCAATGGGAAGAATTGTATTGCATGGTTCCATTATCCTGGCTGCCGGCAAGCACCTGAGCACCTGTATTTGATCCTGCACCTATCCGGTATATCTGGAGAATCTGCAATCCATTGCTTAGATCGGTCCAGTTTTCGCCACCATCGGTGGTGCGGTAAATCCCTCCGTCGTTGCCGGAAAAGAAAGCTCCCGTAACCGGATGGTATGCCATCGCATGATGATCAGCATGTACATATTCCACACCTGTTGCTCCCCACCAATGGGCATTAAGTTTGAATGAATCCCCTCCATCTGTTGATTTCCAAATATTTACTCCACCTACATAAATGATTTGGTCACTGAATGGGGATATCGCAAGTGTTAAATCATACCAACCCTGCCCTCCTTCATCTGAGCCGTCGGCACTCCATCCCAGGAGGTTTTTATCCTCACCTGAAAATACCTGGGTCCAGGTAACTCCAGCATTCATTGATTTATATACGCCATTTAATCCATCATTTTCAGAATCTGAAATTAATGCCATTAAAACCTCACTATTTGCCGGAGTAACAGCAAGTTCAATACGTCCTGCCCTGCTGTTGGGGTTATATCCGGTAAGCATGGAAAATGTTGCGCCGGTGTCGGTGCTTTTATAAATTTTTGAATCACCACTATAATTGGCTGTAGACGCATAAATTATGGAAGGTTTGCCCGGTTTTATCTCAATATCCTTAAATACACCCTCCTGCACAATGCCATAAGTTTGCCAGCCATCGCTTGTACGGAAAATACCTCGGTTTGAAGCTGCCAGCATAATATTTTCATCCTCCGGATGCATTACAATGCGGCGGAAATGAATAGCCTGTTCGGTCAGATGTGTAAGAGCTGTTTGTTGCCAGGATAAACCGCCATCTACAGATTTTAGTATGCCGATACTGTAGGTATCACCGGCATCTCCATCTCCGGTAGCAATATATATTATATCCGGATTGGCATGACTGACCACAATATCTGAAACGCCAATGCTCATTAGATTATCTGTTGTAGTTATCCAGTTATCTCCACCATTGGTAGTTTTCCAAAGTCCCCCGCTTGGTGCACCTACCCACATTATATCTTCGTTATCCGGATGGAAGGCGATACAGTTAATTCTGCCCATGCCACTCAATTGGCCGTAGCGGTTGTAAGGTATTTGCACAGGCCCCAGGGGAGACCATGATATGTCGGTAATTGACTGGTTGCTTTTCAGTTCATTGGAAAACAAATCTGGCGTTGGCAAATGAATATTTCCATGTGGATATACCCGCGGAGCCATAAAATTCTCCCAACGCTTAAACTGCTTCCAGCCTTTTCCTTTTTGAATGGTTTTTCCTTCCCAATAATTATAAAAAGCATCTTGTATCAGATAAAAATCAGCACTACCTGTTGCCTTCTCAGATCGCACTGAACCCATCCATGGCTGTGCATTTGTGTGCAATTTAAATGAAAAAAACAAAAAGAATACAAAAAGTATTTTTAACAGAGAATTAAACGGGTTTAAAAACAAGAAATGCTTATTTCTGGAAAGAATGTTTTTTATGGAAGTGAAAGTATTAAATAAGAATGTCATAAAGTTCAGCTATTGTTGCTCATTAGCGGATAAGCAGCCTATAGATATTGGGCTGTGCCTCCAGGAAAACTTGCGTGGTTGATAAGAAAACTACAAATTCGAGACTTGCAAAGCTATAAAAAGTGCTGTTTAATTATGTAAATGATTTTTTATAACGAAAATGGGGTTTTCCTGAAACCACTAATTAAATGTAAATATTACCATTTCTTTTTATATAAGCGATATTTTTAATGAAAATGTTCACTGATTCTGATAAACCATGACATTTTATCAGATAAACATCTTTTATTTATCCATTAATATTTAAAAACGCCATTGGTATGATTTCTGCTATTTAATTCAAAAATCATTCATTATACGAAAATGAATTGCTATACACCCAAAAAAAGTAAAAAAGCCTTTTTTAATGATAAATATTAAAAATAGTTTATTTATACATTAAACAGGTTAAATTGAGTAAATTTGTAGAAGAACATAATAAAAAATAAACAGCATGAGCTTGTTAGACAATGTATTAGGGAAGTTTTTAGGAAATAAATCAGACCGAGATATAAAAAGCATTCAGCCGTTCATCGAAAAAATTAACAATGTAACAACGCAAATACAGGATATTTCGCATGATGAGCTTAGAGAGCGTTCGGCGCAACTTAAGCAAAGAATACAAGATGAAATATCTGCAGAGCAGGCGCAGGTTGATGAGCTGAAAAAGCAAATTGAAGATCCGGCCACACCAATTGAAAAGCAGGAAGAACTATATAATGAGATTGATAAAATTGAAGAGAAAATAGATGATAAAGCATCAGCTGCACTCGATGAAATTCTTCCTGATGCCTTTGCTATTATTAAAGAAACAGCCCGCCGCTTTAAAGAAAATGAAACCATTGAGGTAACCGCACAGGAACTGGATAAAGATTTGGCAGCCAATCGTACGGGACTTGAGATTAAAGGTGACAAGGCTATTTGGTATAACAAATGGATTGCCGGAGGAACAGAAATTACCTGGGATATGGTACACTATGATGTGCAGCTTATCGGAGGAATTGTGCTGCACCAGGGTAAAGCTGCTGAAATGGCAACCGGAGAAGGAAAAACACTTGTGGCTACCTTGCCTGTTTTCCTGAATGCCCTTACCGGCAGAGGTGTGCATATCGTTACTGTAAATGATTACCTGGCAAAGCGTGACTCCGAATGGATGGGCCCGCTTTATGAATTCCACGGACTTACAGTTGACTGCATTGATAAGCATCAACCCAGCTCTGACCAAAGAAGAAAAGCATATGCCGCAGATATCACTTTCGGCACCAATAATGAATTTGGATTTGACTACCTGCGTGACAATATGGCGGTAAGCCCCGGAGATCTGGTACAGCGCAAGCACAATTATACTATTGTGGATGAGGTTGACTCTGTTTTAATTGATGATGCAAGAACCCCGTTGATTATCTCTGGTCCGGTACCCAAAGGCGATAACCAACTTTTTGATGAGTTAAAACCAAAGGTAGAAACACTGGTGAGTGCACAAAGAAAGCTTGTAAACCAAATACTTGCCGATGCCAGAAAGTACTTAAATGAAGGCAATACAGAAAAAGGCGGGTTTGCCGTGTTACAGGCTTACAAAGGACTTCCAAAAAACAAAGCCCTTATAAAGTTGCTGAGTGAACAGGGAAACAAAGCCCTGATGATAAAAACAGAGAACTTTTACATGCAGGATAATAACAAAAACATGCATAAGGTAACTGATGACCTGTTTTTTGTTATTGATGAAAAAGTTAATTCAATAGAACTGACTGAGAAAGGTATTGACCTAATTACTTCCTCCTCAGAAGATGCTTCATTCTTCATTCTGCCGGATATTGGCAGTGAAATTGCTGAATTGGAGAAAAGCGATCTGGGACAGCAGGAAAAAGTATCCCGTAAGGATAAAATGCTGCAGGATTATGCAGTGAAGTCGGAGCGTGTGCATACAGTTAACCAACTTCTCAAAGCCTACACTTTATTTGAAAAAGATGATGAATACGTGGTAATTGACAATAAAGTAAAGATTGTTGATGAACAAACCGGACGTATTATGGAGGGGCGACGTTATTCAGATGGCCTGCACCAGGCCATTGAAGCCAAGGAAAGGGTAAAAGTAGAAGCTGCCACACAGACATTTGCTACCATCACACTTCAGAATTATTTCCGCATGTACAAAAAACTTGCGGGTATGACGGGTACTGCCGAAACGGAAGCAGGTGAATTATGGGATATCTATAAACTGGATGTTGTTGTAATACCTACCAATGTTCCCATTCAGCGTGATGACAGAGAAGATTTGGTCTATCGTACCAAACGTGAAAAATACAATGCAGTAGCCAATGAAGTAGTGGAACTGGTAAATGCCGGAAGACCTGTACTTGTGGGTACCACGAGTGTGGAAATTTCGGAATTACTAAGCCGCATGCTTAAAATGAAGAGTATAAAGCATAACGTGCTGAATGCAAAACTGCACCAGCGTGAGGCCGATATTGT
>JBEPYD010000371.1:0-4700 GCA_041641575.1 Bacteroidales bacterium | reverse complement strand
AACCAACATCATCTATAAATGGAATAAGCATTATAGTAGTTAAACCAACTATGGCGGCAAGCCATTTCTTTTTGTGCAGCGGAGCGGCGGCTGCTCTTTCAAGCCAGTGGCCGGATTTTTTTGATTTTCCTGGATTTAATTTGTGCAGCAGTTGTGGAATTACCATTATTGCGCTGAATGCCGCACCTAAAACACTAAAAGAAGCAAAAATCCCTAGGTCTCGCAATATTTTGGAGGTGAGAAATACCAGGCACAGAAAAGCAGTACCCGTGGTAAGGCTGCTCATGATGATGGGTTGGGCTACATGATTTACGGTGGCGGGTATATTGCCCGACATTTTATAATGCGTTACCAGATGCAAGGTGTAATCTATGGTAATGCCCAGAATTACAGCGCCAATGGCTACAGAAAGTATGGAAACTGTTTGTGTGAGGTATGCCAGTGCAGCCATCCCGGTAAGGGCTCCTAACAGTACCGGAAGGAAAACAAGCAAAACAGCACGGTAACTCCGGAAAAAGGTACCAAGCCATATCAAAAGTAATATAAGAACCAGCGTTACAGTGAGCTTAATGTCTTTTTCTATTCGATTGGCATTGGCTACAGCAATAGCGGCAGTACCATAATAATGAACTTCAATGCCAGGATAATACCGTTTAAAGTTGCTGATTTGTTGGTCCAAAAGGTTAATGAACTCTTTTTGTTTCCGGGTATCACCCGTATGGGCAGGAACCATAAACAAAAAGAACTGTTGTGCTCCGGGTGCCAGGAAAAACCCATTAAATAATTCCATGCGCTCGTCAACACGGATGTCGTGCAGCATTTCCATTTTTGGCAGCACCAGGTTAAGCGGATCCTTCAGCAGAAAATTCCGGGCAACCATGCCTGATGGGGAGAGCAGGGTTTTATATGTTTGATACACTGTTTTTTGTAAAGAATCTTCCTGTAAAAGAAGGTCTATCCTTTCATAATCTTCTTCAGAAAAATAGAAGGGCATATGGTCAAAGAAAGTGTCAAAAAGATTCCCTGATAAATTCTGTTTTGCCTGGTACTGTATTTCTTTTACATATTCCGGAAGCAGATTTTGGCGGGCACTATCGGCGAAAGCCGAGGTGAATTTTGCCAGTGAGTCCATGGAAGGGTTACTTGCCTCATCAGAAAATGAGATGGTAAAAATGAGGCGGTTAATGAAATCGGAATTTGAAAGTACATCGTTGTAAACCTTTACTTCTTTACGAAAAGGTAGCACTTTGGTAAAGTCTTCTTCAAACTTAATGGTACTTATTCCCACTGCTGCTATACCGAATAACACCAGAAAAAGCGCATAAAAGGTCAGTTTATGGCTTTTGAAATAAAAGTAGATGTGCTCGAATAATGAAAACATATTATTTTTTTCGGGTAAGGCTAAGGATCAATAATGAAATAAGTGTGCATAAAATGCCGGTGACAATCGCCAGTGCAATGCTGCCGAAAATATATTGTAAAATACTCGTTTTCATGGATTCCAGGTTCAGGTTTTCCCCCCATAAAAAACGTACAGGATCTGAAACAAAATATTCCCCTGCACGGAAACTTAAAAATAAAATTATGGGTATCATGGGGGGCACGGAAATATTAGAAAATAACAATACCAGTATTTTATTGAAACGAAAAAAATGCGCCAGGGCTACACCGGCAATCATTTGATAACCCCAAATCGGAACAATTCCCATAAACATTCCAAATCCCATAGCCAGGGACAGCCGCAGGTTGGAAGCATCTGATTCCAGTATTTGCCTCCAGCCATTCTTTCTTAATTCTTTTAAGTACAGTAAGGGACGGTAATAGGCGAGGGCAAGTATCACCAGTACAGTATTAAGGATGCTTATTCGTGTAAAATCCCTGAAAGGCCTGAAGTGTGATATTCGCTTTTCTTTTTCTTCATATTTTACGGAAACCGGTACGCTGATAACTGGAATGCCGCGCCAGGCAGCTTTAACCAGTACTTCAATTTCAAATTCAAATTTTGGTGTGAAAAGCCATATATTTTTTAATCGTTCTACTGGATATAGCCGAAATCCTGATTGGGTGTCGGGAAGTTTTATGCCAGTTTCCACTGTGAACCAAAAATTTGAGAACTTGTGCCCAAAGCTGCTTTTTCCGGGCACACTGGCCTGATTCATGTTTCTGGCGCCCACTATAAGAGCTCCGGGATTTTCTTTGATGGTCTCCAGAAATAAAGGTAATTCATCGGGGTTATGCTGCCCGTCAGAGTCAATGGTAATGGCATACTGAAATCCTTTTTCAGTGGCAGCTTTAAAACCCGTAAGTAGTGCTTTTCCCTTTCCTTTGTTTCTCTCCTGTGTAATGATTTGTAAATGCGTGAATTCCTTTAGAATTTCAGGCGTGCTATCCGTAGCTCCATCATTTACAATAATGACGTTTTTGGTGTATTTTTCAACACCGCCAATAACACCTGCAAGTGTTTGGGCATTGTTGTAGGTAGGAATAATTACACAACAACGGAGTGAATCAAATGCTTCCTGGTATTTATGCTGAGGGATTTCCAAAGGTAGCTCTCATTTTTAAAAAGATTTGCTCTTCGGCTGACAGGATGGCTTTCACTTGCTGACCATCCTCCGTTTCATTGTAATCTATCGAAAAGTCAACTACGGGATGAATATCAGGAATAATCATGCCTGTAAACTTAATATCCCTGGCATGCACCAGATGAAGTTCCCTGCTAAAAAAGCTGGAAATAATTTCTCTGATGGCTTCTATTTGGCATACTCCGGGTGTAACAGGCTGGCCAGGGAAATGTCCACGGTAAATGGGATGCTCTGCATCAAAAAATATCTGCCCTTTTAATGTGCCTGTTTTTTCAGAGTTCTCAATTGCAATGCGGTAGAGTGCTGCCAAACTGCTATAATTTTTTTAATGTAATATGAAAAGGAAGCCGTTGATGATCGTATATAATAAGGTATGGAACTGTTTCCTTTTCCTGATATTGCAAATGTAAAATAAAGCCTGGTTTTTTCCGCTTGTAATAGCTAATAGTTTCCGGATTATTTTCATCATTCAGGTACCAGAATTCCCATTGAAGAAGTTTTTGTTTTTCCACAACAACCCGTGAATCATCATTCTTTTGTTTATATACTGAGGTGCGGGAATTGTCAAAATCATCCAAAAGTACTAACAGAAAATTCCCAAGGGCATTCATAATGATGTTTCTGTTTAATGCCTCCATGGCGTATTCTGTATGTAATTCTCCGTCCTGCAATCGCAGGCGCAGAAACTCAATTCCCAGTTCTGAAATAAAGGATACATAGCCAAAATCATGGCCGGGCGCCTGGCGAAAAATAAACAACCCTGATAAATGCTTGTCAGAAATGTTTATGGATGCCCGGTATATAATCTGGGTGTCCGGACCGAAGGGGATTACCGGGGCTACTGCAGGAATATTGCTGTTGGTTTCCTGTAGATGGGTCAATGGAGAGCATGAAGCAAAGCTAACGAAGAATAAAAGTGCCGGGAGAAATCGGTTCATTTATTTTTTGATTTTTAAAACTGATCAGCGTATAATCTTCCGTGGGTTCAATCATCTTTACCTGCTCAATTTGCAACGTCGATTTTTGTAAAAACAGATGCATTTCTTTAATTACCTGCTGAACATCACTGTTTTTGGGGATGAGGATAATTTTATAATAGCTTTCATTTTCAAGCACTGTAGTTTCGTACTGGTTATCGTCCATTATGTTACCACTTACTGCGGTTACAATGATATTATTTACCTGCTCAAAAATTTTATTGCCATCTACTTTAAATTCAGATTCTTTTCCTTCATCGTCAATGCTTATTTTTCCATTATTTATTACTATGGTGTAGGCATATGGATTAGTGTATTGCCACCGTAGCTGGTTTTTCTTCCGGAACCAGAATTTACCTTTTGAAATAATATCCATCTGCAAAAAATCCATATGTTTTTCCTGTACAAAATCTGCCTGCAGGGTTTGCATATTTGCAGAGCTTTGCGATACTTTATTATTTATGGCAGTTGGATTCTCAACAGGACGGAAAGATTCATTTGCCTGCGAAAAGACAGCTGTCGAAATTAGCAAAAGGAAAGCGACGAAAACAGACAGGAAAATATGATTATTGCGGCTGCATGACCTGGATATGATACTTTTATTTTTCACAATTTCTTCTTTTAAGTTCTTCAAATGTATAAATATTAAAGTGTTTTTAAAGCACTTTGAAAACCTTTAATATAGTTGATGCTACTATATTTTGAGGAAGTCAAATCATGACTTCCCAGAATTCACAATGGTAACCATTCCTGCTTGTTTCTTCTGCAATATTAGAGGCAACTGAAACCGCTGCTTTATTCATTTGCGGTACTAGAGCATACTTTTCATCTGGGGGAAAAGAACTGCTCAACTTATAAATATCCTTTACCAACTCTTTTGAAAGCTGATAAATTTCCAGCTTCTGAAATCCAAAATACAACATATAAACTACGTTAAACTATATTTCAACTATATATAAACCAAATTATGCCAGGCTTCAGCAGAAGTATGGTAAGCCCATTGCTTCAGAAAGAGTTGCACGTGCCATGGTGGCCCTTTGCAAGTTACCATTAAACTCGTGGTAGAACCTTAAATTAAAATTATCACCAACTATTATTAGGGGAGTGATAAGGATTGTAAAACGGGGAGGATGATCTG
>JBEPYD010000370.1:0-4703 GCA_041641575.1 Bacteroidales bacterium | reverse complement strand
ATCACTTATCATTATTATATTCTCCTAATTAATTTTTAAATTATTTAAATATAAAAATATTAGAAGTTAAGATACCCTTCCCTGAAAAAAATAATATGCCACTGGTGAAAATTTTAATGCAACTAAATATTTAATTTCAAATCTTTATATTGAATAAATTGGTAAATACTAACCAATAAGCTTCTGATTACTAAAAGATTAATTATTTTGTTAGATTCAATATTCATTTTATCCGAATAATTCATAAAAAACATTTACAAAAAAAAAGCTGTCTCTAGCGGAGACAGCTTTTTTAAATATTAAAAGATAAAGATTACATATTGTAAGCATTTTCTCCATGCTCATAAACATCAAGTCCTTCTTCTTCAATTCTTTTGGAAACGCGAAGGCCATTTGTTGCTTTAAGTATTTTGAACAGGATAAGTCCCATAATAAAGGCCCAGGCGAATACAGCAATAACGCCAATTGCCTGTGCTCCCAGTAATGCAAGACCACCACCATAAAACAGGCCGCCATCTACTGCGAACAAACCAACAGCAAGGGTTCCAAATGCTCCACATACACCATGCACAGAAATGGCACCCACAGGGTCATCTACTTTTAGCACTTTATCAAAAAGTTCCACTGAGAAAACTAAAATTAAACCTGCAAAAGCACCAATGATTACAGCAGCACCGGGTGTAACAATATCACAACCAGCTGTTATGGCTACCAGTCCCGCTAGGGCTCCATTCAATCCAAGAGAGAGAGAGGGTCTTTTATAGCGTGACCATGCAACCAGTACAGCGACCACAGCACCTGCAGCAGCGGATAAGTTGGTTGTTAGCGCAATATGTGCGATGGCAAGTGTATTTGCTTCACCGGCTGCGCCTAATTGTGATCCGGGGTTAAAACCAAACCATCCAAACCAGAGAATAAATACGCCCAGGGCACCAAGTGCAAGGTTGTGGCCGGGAATAGCGGTAGGTTTACCATTTTTATATTTGCCCAAACGAGGACCAATTGTAATGGCTCCGGCTAAACCAACCCATGCACCCACAGAGTGTACAATAGTAGAACCTGCAAAATCAAGGAAGCCTAATTGATCAAGCCATCCGCCACCCCATTTCCAGTGACCGGAAATTGGATAGATAATTAATGTTATAACAAGGCTGAAGATCACATAAGCATTGAACTTGGTACGTTCTGCCATTGCTCCTGAAACGATGGTAGCTGCTGTAGCAGCAAATACAGTTTGGAATAAAAGATCTGTTTTATCGGCATAATCTCCGATACCATCACTATTAAAAAATAGTGAGGGAGTTCCAATAAATCCACCGATAGATTCTCCATACATGATGGTATACCCAATGATCCAGTATACTAATGCACCTACGGAGAAGTCCATCAGGTTTTTCATAAGAATGTTTGCAGTATTTTTCTGGCGTGTAAATCCGGCCTCCACCATGGCAAAGCCCGGCTGCATAAACATTACAAGAAACGCTGCGAGTAAAACCCACACATTGTTAATTGATACCGAAAGAGCCCCAACATCTGTTGCAATATCGGCCATTGTTGTAGTCATAGTTTCTTCCATAACTAATATCTTTTTTTAAAATTCGTATTTTTGTGTTTGTTTATTCTTTGATGTAGAGAGATTCATCCCCTTTTTCTTCGGTACGTATCCGAATTGACTCTTCAATGTTGGAGATAAAGATTTTACCGTCACCCACCTCACCAGTTTTACCGGCTTTAATAATGGTAGTGACTGTAGATTCAAGGTTCACATCGCGTACGATGATGGAGAGCATGAGACGTTCAATAGAGCTGGTATCGTATGAGACGCCACGGTAAACACGGCTTTCTCTGGCCTTTCCTACACCCCTGACTTCCCAGAAGGAGAAGAAATCGATACCTGCATCGTGCAACGCATCTTTTACTTCTTCAAATTTTGACTTGCGAATAATTGCTTCGATTTTTTTCATAATCTGTTTTTTATATTAATTTATAAACCTGATAGACTATGTTTAGAATGAAATTGTACCAACAATATAAAATTGCTCTTGCTCAGGATTCCAGATAGCAGCTACCCCAACAGGTAATGCAAAGCTTTCTGAAAGTTGCAACTCTTTTGAGGAAGCAATTCCAATATTACACACAGCAAATTCCCCATCACTGGTATGCCATCCGTCGCCTGCACCAACAAATACATCAACATTTTCGAAACCATAGCCTAATTCAAAATACATATCTCCACCAACGCTACCTGCACCAGGCGCTTCATTTAAAATGTAGTTTGCTCCAATGCTAAAGCCTCCAATTTCATATCCCAGGTTTAATTCAAATGCATGTGCCCCCGTAGTGTCACTATAATCAAAATACTCTGTACCAGGGTAGTAATAGTCCGTAATTCCAATGCTCAAACCAAAATCAAAGGCATAAGCGGCATAAAGGTCAGCCTCAAAGAAACTACCTGCAAAGTCGAAAGATCCCCAGGCACCCAGACTGAAACCACCTGCACCATATTCTACGTAAGGTTGGAAGGCAGATCCTGAAAACTGACTACCCCTCCATACATAACTACTAACAATATCAGTACCAACGCTAAAAGGCGAGTCCTCATCCTGGGCCTGTACTGACTGAAAGTTACTCATGGCAAAAAGCGTAAGAGCTGCGGTAAAAACTAAAAGTGTTCTTTTCATGATGTAAAAGGTTTAATGAATAAATAATAAATAAAAAGGTTTTTAATTACTTTGTCGATGCAAATATATATTTTTATTTCTTACGAAAACAAATTTTTTATCATTTTTTTATCATTATTTATTCCATTTACTCATTTTTAAACGCTTTTTAATAATAATATTTATTATTTAATGGGTTTTAAATTATAATTTATCACTTTATGGCATGTCTATATAAATACTATTTTTATTAGCATATACACATTTTTGCAGATGCTTATTCTATTTTTTACCATTATATTTATATATACCCCCGCATTTTTATCTTATAATATTATTTTTTTTATTTTTTTTTAAAAACAAAAACCCGACCAGGCTAACTGATCGGGTTTTTTCATTTCTAATCAAAAAAAGGCTCAGGAATTATTTGGCTTTGATTTTTTCTGAAATATGTTTATAAGATATGAGCTCAATATTGTTTTGATTTATATAGTCCATCAGCCTGGGGTTGGTAAATACTTTTGTTACCGCATCACGATTGGCTCCAACATCATAATATCCTTTATGCCCTATGGATTCCATTTCTGGAGTATTATATGCCGGATGGTCAACCAAAATATAAGTTCCTTCATCAAGTTTTGAAAGCGCTTCAATAAATTCATCTGTCATTTTTGAAACATTATCACGGGTATGATAAGCCCTAAATCGCTTTAGCGTTTTAATATTTGAAACATATAGTAAACCATATTCTTCCGCAAGGTTTTCAACCAGGCTATCAACTCTTTCATCAATACTTGAACATCCCATATGCGTAGATAAATGACTTACATGTGGAATACTTCTCAGGGCAGTTTCAATCTGCGCTCTGAATTCTTTCTCAATCTCCTCCAATTTCCAATCTGTTTCACTCAAAGAAGAACCTTCCGGGAAATTATCATTGGGCCATACCATCGGAAAAAAATAACCATTTTCATCCACAAGGCCAGGCGCATATGTAAGCGGACGCCATTTATAATTTTCCCATTCGCTGGTAAGGGTAAGATGCACACCCACATCATAGCCCGGGTGTTCTTTTAGCATGGCTGCCGCCTCAGGAAACCATGGGCAGGGCACCATTACTTCCACTGATCTGGCTATCCCTGAAGCATAAGCATCAATACATGCGATGTTTGCTGAATGAAAAGATCCAATATCATCAGCACGTACCAGCAGTTTAATCTTTCCTGTCTGCGCACTGATCAAAGAAATTTTAAAAATAAATATAAGAATTAGAATTATCTGATTGATTTTCATGATTAAAAAGAATTTTTGCCCAATATAGTTCTTTTTTCATTTATTATTACTTAGCGCTTTTAGAATTCAATTCCTTCAATATCACTTATAATTGTAATTATGTATAAAAGAGATATTTGAACAGAAAAAAATCCTGATTGTTACAATCCATATTAATGTTAATCTTAAATAAATACATTATGACATCTGTAAAAACCTACATCTATATTTTATTATTTTTCGCATCAGTAACTTCAATTTCATGTGTAACCAGTGAAGGAAGGAAATCGGAAACAGAAACCTTACAAGCAGACCCAGAAAATGGGGGAATAGAATTACCTGAAGGATTTTCAGCCCTGGTAGTGGCAGAAAACCTTGGAAGAGGCCGGAAATTGGCTATTAGAGATAATGGAGATATATATTTATCTTTACGGCGATTGAATGATGGTTATGGAATTGTTGCCCTGCGTGATACCACCAATGATGGGAAAGCAGATATCATTAAATATTTTGGCGAACATGCGGGTGATGGACTTGAAATAAAAGATGACTATTTATATTTTAGCTCCAAATCTACCGTAATGCGTTACAAATTAGAAGAAAACCAACTGGTTCCCTCTGAAGAACCTGAAATAATTGTAACTGGTTTTCCTGATCAAAGCTCGCATGATGTTAAGCCATTCGCTTTTGATAACGAGGGGAATATATTCGTGAATGTTGGTGCTCCTTCAAATGCATGTATGGAAGAATCACGCACACCAGGTTCTCCGG
>JBEPYD010000369.1:0-4712 GCA_041641575.1 Bacteroidales bacterium | reverse complement strand
GAAGACCTGTACTTGTGGGTACCACGAGTGTGGAAATTTCGGAATTACTAAGCCGCATGCTTAAAATGAAGAGTATAAAGCATAACGTGCTGAATGCAAAACTGCACCAGCGTGAGGCCGATATTGTTGCAGAAGCAGGTAAAAAAGGAACTGTAACTATTGCTACAAACATGGCAGGTAGAGGTACTGATATTAAACTCTCTCCCGAAGTAAAAAAAGCGGGGGGATTGGCCATTGTAGGTACCGAACGCCATGAATCGCGGCGTGTTGACCGTCAGTTACGTGGTAGGGCTGGCCGACAAGGTGATCCGGGTTCTTCCCAGTTCTTTGTTACCCTTGAAGACGATCTTATGCGCCTGTTTGGTAGCGACCGGATAGCTTCCCTGATGGACAAAATGGGACTAAAAGAAGGTGAAGTAATCCAGCACTCTATGATTACAAAATCAATTGAGCGTGCACAGAAAAAAGTGGAAGAAAATAACTTTGGCATTCGAAAGCGCTTGCTGGAATACGATGATGTAATGAACTCTCAGCGCGAAGTAATTTACACCAAACGTAAGCATGCCCTTTTTGGAGAACGTCTGAATGTGGATATTGCAAATATGATTTATGACGTTATAGAAGGCCTTGTTCAGGAGCACCATCACAGCGGTGGATTTGATGATTTTAACTTTGAACTGATACGTACACTATCCATAGAAGCTCCTTTTGATGAAGCAGAATTTTTAAAGAAAGCTTCTGATGACCTCATCGAAGAAATTTATGCCCTTGTATTAAAAGGCTACCGCCGAAAAGAGGAGGCAATGTCGCAACAAGCCCTTCCGGTAATCAAAGATGTATTTGAAAAACAATCTGCTGTTTATGAAAACATTGTGGTGCCTATTTCTGATGGAAAACGAATCTTCCAGGTTATTACAAATCTTAAAAAAGCCTATGAAACTGAAGGCAGAGAGCTTGTAAGGTCTTATGAAAAAACAATTATGCTGATGTCTATTGACGAAGCATGGAAGGAGCACTTAAGAGAACTGGATGATTTGAAACAATCAGTACAAAATGCTACTTATGAACAAAAAGACCCCTTATTGATTTACAAATTTGAGTCCTTTGAGCTGTTTAAAGCCATGATTGGTAAACTTAACAGGGAAGTAGTGTCTACATTGATGAAGGGACACATTCCTATCCGCGACAGCAGTGGCGTTAAAAAAGCCCAGGGCCCAAAACGACTTGACCTAAGCAAATTTGAGGAAAGCAAAAGTGATGCCGGCTCAGCTTTGCAGGGACAACCGCAGGATGGCAGGGAACGTAAAAAACGCAAAGCCGAACCTGTTAGGGTAGAGAAAAAAGTTGGAAGGAACGAACCATGTCCTTGTGGAAGTGGCAAAAAATATAAAAATTGCCATGGGAAAGTGGCTGTAAGCTAAAACAAAGAAGTACGGTTTTAACTTAAAGATATAATTATACCTACGGACGGTAACTTTCCAGGGAATGGAAATACCGGAAGTAGGTATTTTTGTTTTTAGCGTTAATGGTGTAAACTACTTCCTCCGATTGCACATTAGGCCCATAAGTTTGCAGCACAACTTCATTTTCACCGTTCTGCAAAGGTATCCTGGAATAATGAATAGCATACGGTAAGGTTTGCCAGTTTCTTGTGTCTGCTTTCTCGGTTAATGCATTTGTAATGCTCACCACTGCGCCCAAGGCCTCATCCTGTTCTGTAGCAAGCATTTCAAGGGCTTTTTTAGTGGCCAAGCGTGCCAGGGAATTGCCTACTTCACGCAGCATTCTGTCCTGTAAGCTTTTGAAAGCAATTTCGTTAATGTTTTGTGCAAGCATTAAAGGGTATTGCTCATCCTTTGTTTTAACAACAGCGTGGTCAAAAACAGGCAAACGCTCATTGTATTTGGGAAAAGCAACTCTTAAAAACCGCAGATTTTCCAGGGCACTTCTTTCTTCATCATTCCTGCCTCCAAGGTAAATCGGGTAGTTAATTCCAAATTCTTCATTTACCAGGGTTAAAACACCAGCCTCATTTCTTACAGATGTAAAGTTTATACTCCATTCAGCTTTTACAGGTCCAAGACCATTGAGCCAGAAAAACACCAATTCAGCAGAATTATCTGATTGATGTTCGTAAGTGATATCAAACTCTTTTTCATAATTTCGGACTTCATCATAAAATCCTGTGAGATATGCTGTCCGCAGCAGGTCTTTCTTTAGTTGAAGCGGTACCTCCATGTTAAAATATTTCGCATAGTCTCCCTGGTATAAATTGAGTGCATTACGGTAGGCAATAAATGCATTATTATAATCTCCATCAGAATCATATAACAATCCCATCACAAGATGGGCAAAGGCATCTTCCTGGTATTTATTCTGATGGTCTTTGAATTTGTCATTCAGCGTATTTAACCTCATGTTTATTCTCCGGCATTCTACCATTGCAGCCTCATAATCCTGCAGATAAATAAAATTAAGGGCTTTAAAATAATTCAGCATTACGGCTTCAAAATCTTCCGGCTGATAAGGTTTAACAGAGGGGTTGGTAACCAGGCTCAATGCTACTGATGCAGGCTTGTTTATATAGTCTTCTATCATTCGGTCAGCAACCTCAAAATACGCATTGCTGTTTTGATTGTTTGTTAGGAGCCATGAAATATAACCTTTATTCAGGTAATGTAATAACCGGTTTCGGTTACTTTCTGATTTTTTATCGGCTTCGAGTATCTTTTGGGCTTTTTGCAATTCCCCCTGGTATAGATGATTCTGAAATTTAGACATACGGGTATAGTAGCTGGCACAACCCGTAGCAAGAATAATGCACGTGGTAATTACAAAATACCCAAAATTTTTGCGTAAACGCATACCGGGGAAGGATTTATACCGGGAAAGAATCATCTATCCCGGCAATAAATATTAATCGTTTATAACCTTTTTAATCTTTTTATCCCCCATCCACACAATCTCGTTAGTTTCAAGGTCTGTTAACTCAAGGTCTACCTGGTAAAATACAACTTTATCGCGGGCAAATTCATCAACAATGGTATTGATGGTGCCCTGCATGATGAAATCGGCACCAAGTTCTCTTCCCCATCGGTTTGCAGTGGCTGCTGAAGCAAACTCTTGCTGGTCAGCGCGTTCTCTGCGAAGTTCTTCTCTTTTATCTCCTGCCTGTACAAGCCTTGCAGAACCATCCTGTATAATGGCTTTTTCAAGATCTTTGATAAAGGTTTCTGCACTTATGTGTTCATGAGATTTGTTCCTGATTAACCCTACAATAAGTACGGGACGCTCACTGTGCTGCTGAGCATATCGTTCAATCCATCTGCCGTTTAGCAATTGTTCCATTAATGCATCGGCCGTAAGTCGGGAATCTGTATCATTCCACCTGCCACTCAAATCAATGGTTTCATCTGTATCTACCCGCGTTACCTGCCGTGAACTTCCACATGAAGCGATAAAAAGCATGGAAGAAAGGATAAGGGTATAAAGTACTGTTTTTTTCATAATTTAATTCTATTTAATATTAGGAAGACAAATTAACAATAAATATACCATTTATACTTTGAAGAACCTCATTTAAATAATCTCATATATGAAAAAATTCACTTTCTACATAGTCCTGAAACAACAAACAGAAAAGTGATATTTCGCCAGATCAATTTTCAGACAACATCATCATAATTTTATGCTCCTGGTTTTCTGAATTATAATAGTTCTTAAGATGTATTTTATGCTGATCTGGCTGAAATCTCAACTGTTTTTTATATTCTACGGTAACAGAAATATCTTTATCCTGATCAATTATCTCTTTCACGCAGGATGTAATTTCATTTTTAGATTGCGGGGTAAGAAGATCAAAAAAATTCTTTTTTACACGTCTGTCATTAATAAATTTATAAAATTCAATTCCTTTTTGGTTAATGTAATCTATATCTCCGTTTTTCCAGATAGTAATCAGCACCATGTCAGCTAAGTGCAGCAGCTGCTGGGCTTCATCCAGCTGGGTAGTACATTTTAATATCTCCTCTTTTTGAGAAGTTATCTCCCGGCAATGTATCAGAACATTACTGGAATTGTACCCTGAGAAGGATAAAGGTGTCATAATGTACTGGTAGTACCTCTTGTTTCTTTTCTCATTGAATTCCAAAACGGAATTACTCTCGAGCGTTTTTGTAAAATATTTTTTAAAAAGCGAAAGTTTGTTTCTTGATAAAAGGGAAAAAAGATTTGTTTTTTCATGAATTACAGGATGCTTGGTCAGCATTTTAATGGCTGATTTATTAGCAAAAAGAATTTCTCCTTTATTATTGCATAGAATAAATCTATCCCGGGCAGAGTTTAAAATAGAAGTAAGCAGGTAGATCTGCTCATTTTTTTCCTGCTGTTCGTATTTGTTTTCGTTTTCATCTGAAAAGGAAACGATCAGAGAAGAATTACCGGTAAAGCTTTTAAATGGGGCAATAGAAAATTTCAAAATGTGGGAAGTGCGCAAAATCTCAATGGTATGTGTAAAATCAATTTTTGTTCCGTTTTCAATAGCATCTTTTAATTTGTTTTCTATTGGGGCTGTGTTGAAAGGGAAGAAAGTTGAAAATAACTGACCAATAATTTGATTTTTTTCCCGGGCTATCCATTGCGTTGCCAGCTGATTACATTCTTTAACAATCAGGCTCCGGTTAATTACAAGGGTTGGCTGTGGAAATATTGAA